>JABDPN010000102.1 GCA_013042715.1 Flavobacteriaceae bacterium
GTTTTAATTGTGGTACCTCCAGGAATCGAACCAGGGACACACGGATTTTCAGTCCGTTGCTCTACCAACTGAGCTAAGGTACCTCGTAAAGCGGATGCAAATATATATTCATTTTTATTATTCCCAAAGGAAATTTTGTAAAAAATGGTTTTGTAAATTTACAACTTGAAAGAATTTTATGAATTTAATAATTGATATTGGTAATTCTAAAGCAAAAGTTGCAATTTATAGTCATTCCAAGCTGATAACTAAGAAAAGTATTAACAACATAGATGTTAATAATTGTGTTAATGAATTACTTTATAAATACAATGTAAAGAAAGGAATATTTTCTTCTGTTGGTAAGATATCTGTAATTGATTTTAAAAATCTAGACAGTAAAAAAATACCTTTTATAGAATTAAATCACGAAACAAATTTCCCATTTAATAATCTTTATAAAACACCCAAAACATTAGGAGTAGACAGATTAGCTCTTATGAGTGCCTCCGTGAAAGACTATTCTAACGAAAACGTATTGGTCATAGATGCAGGTACATGCATTACTTACGATTTTATTGATAACGAAAATAATTATCTTGGTGGAGCAATTTCTCCAGGAGTTCACATGCGCTATAAATCGTTAAATAATTTAACCGCAAATTTACCGTTATTAAAACCAAGATATGTAAAAAATATAATTGGGAACTCAACAACTAAAGCAATACATTCTGGAGTAGTTAAAGGAGTTTTACTTGAAATAGATGGTGTAATTAATACTTATAAAGAAAAATATGAAGATTTAACAGTTATTTTAACAGGTGGAGATAGTAAATTTTTGTCAAAACAATTAAAAAATAGCATATTTGCGAATTCAAATTTTCTTTTAGAAGGTTTGAATTATATATTAGAATTCAATTCAAAATAATGATAAAAAAACTAATTATAGTTTTATTTGCACTTTTAGCATGTAATATTCAAGCACAAGAAGGTACAACTTCTCCTTATTCTTTTTACGGTATAGGTAGTTTAAATTTTAAAGGAACAGTAGAAAATAAAAGTATGGGAGGAATTAGTGTTTATACAGATAGTATTCACGTTAATCTTAGAAATCCAGCTTCTTTTACAGGAAATAATTTAAAGATAAGTGGTTTTGATAACGAAAGTAGACCTGTTAAATTTGCAGTTGGAGGACAATTATCTTCTGGAACGTTAAAAACTAATTCTCAAGAAGCCGAAGTAGGAACAACTACATTTGATTATTTAGTGTTGTCTATCCCACTAGGTAAATTTGGTGTTGGTTTTGGACTTTTACCGTATACTTCTGTAGGTTATAAATTGGAATCATCAATATTATTAAATGATGAAGAAAAACTTAAAAACAGATATAGAGGTGAAGGTGGTGTTAATAAAACATTTTTAAGTCTTGGTTATCAATTTACAGAAGAATTAAGTGGTGGTATAGATGCCAGCTATAACTTTGGTAATATAATTAACAATGCGGTAGAATATAGCTACGATAATGAGGGAAACTTATTAACTTATCAAACTAGAGAAACAAATAGATCCGATTTAAGTGGATTAAATTTTAATTTAGGGATTTCCTATAAACCAATGCTATCAGATAAATTACAATTATCAACAGCATTTACGTATGCACCTAAAAGTGAGTTAGCTTCTGCTAACGAACGCGTGTTTTCAACAATTGTTATTAATAGCCTAACTGGAGAAGAGTTTGCTATTAACGAGTTGGAAGCAGATCTTGAATCTCAAGGGCTTAAGGAAACAGATTTAACCCTTCCATCTAAAACAACATTTGGGCTTGGAATAGGACAACCATACAAATGGTTTGTAGGTGCAGATTATACATTACTCAAAACAAGTCAATATTCAAATCCAATTTTTACAAATAATTCTAATGCTAATTTTGAAGATTCTTCTACATTTGCATTAGGTGGATTTTTTATTCCAGAATATTCATCATTCAATAAGTACTTAAAACGAGTGGTTTACAGAGCAGGAGTTCACTATGGAAACACTGGTTTAAAAATAAATGATGAATCTATAAATGAGTTTGGCATATCTTTTGGAGTAGGATTACCAGTTGGAAGAGTGTTCTCTAATGTAAATCTTGGATTAGAATTAGGACAACGAGGAACAACAAAAGCTAATTTAGTGAAAGAGAACTTTTTAAATTTCCAACTCAGTTTATCATTAAATGATAGATGGTTTGTAAAAAGAAAATATAACTAGACAAAACAAAATTTTATTATGAAAGCTAAGATTACATTATTATTTGCGGTGTTATTCCTAAGTTTCAACTCTTCATTTGCACAGAATGAAGAAGACATGAACTTACTTTCTATCTTTAGTGAGTATGCAAAAGCCAAAAACTACGAAGCAGCCTATGGGCCTTGGATGGAACTGAGACAAAAAAACCCTAAGTTTAACAGAGCAATCTATACTTATGGAGAAAAAATTCTTGACCATAAAATAGAAAACACTTCAGGACCAGAACAAATTGTTTTTATAAAAGACTTGGTAAAACTTTGGGATGAAAGATCAGTTCACTTTGCTAGTAAAACCCCTAAGGGAGCATACATGGCTAAGGCTTGTCAATTGCAATACGATTATAAAAAGGAATTAAACATGTCTGATTTACAACTGTACAATTGCTTTGATGATGCTTATAAAACAGATGCAACATCTTTTACTAATCCAAAAGCTTTATACACATATTTTAAATTAGCAGTAAAACTTTACGATTCTGGAGCAAAACCTGCTGAAGAATTATTTACAAAGTATGATGAAATTTCAGAAAAAGTAGAAGCTGAGATTAAAAACTATACAGTGAAGTTAAATAAATTTGTTTCTGCAGATGGTGAACCTGACTTAGTATTGAGTAAAAAAGATCAGAATAAAGTAAAATCTTATTCTAGTTATTTAAAAGCTTACGATCAAATAGCAAATGGTATGGATAGTGACTTAGGTATAAGAGCAAACTGCTCAAACTTAATACCATTATACAGTAAAAACTTTGAGTCTAACAAAAACGATGGACTTTGGTTACAGAGAGCAATGAACAGATTATATACCAAAGAATGTACAGACGATCCATTATTTATTAAAATTGTTCAGCAAAAAAATAATATTGAACCTAACGCATCAACTGCATATTATTTAGGTATATTAAAAGCTAAGGAAGGTAATAATAACGAAGCTTTAAAATATTACAATCAAGCTGTAGAATTAGAAACGGATTCTTATGAGAAAGCCAAAATTCTTTATAGAATTGCTTCAAGCTTCAAGAAAAAAGGAAGTTATGGAACAGCAAGAAACTATTATAGAAAAGCTCTTAAAGCTAACCCTTCAATGGGAAGATGTCATTTAGCAATTGCTTCAATGTACGCATCAAGTGCTAATAACTGTGGTGATTCAGTATTTAATAAAAGAGCAGTATATTGGTTAGCTTCACAAGAAGCAGCAAAAGCTGGTAGAGTTGACCCAAACCTTAGAAAAAGTGCTTCAAGATCTGTTGAAAGTTATAATGCAAAAGCACCAACAAAGGCTATGATATTTACAGAAGGTAATTCCGGACAGACTATAACGTTTAAATGTTGGATTGGTGGAAGTGTAAAAGTTCCTAACCTGTAAATGAAAGTTCTAAAATCACAAATAATATTAAGCATGGTCACAGTTTTTACTGTGACTTTGTTTTTTTCATGTGAAAACAACTTTAAAGCTGTTCAAAATATTGGTATTTTAGATAGTGGACCACTTACTATTGCAGAAAATATTAATTCTAAATATACAGATTCAGGACGATTAAAAACCATTCTACAGAGTCCAAAAATGTTAAATTACTCCAATAGAGAGTTTGCTTTTTTCGAATTTCCAGACGGCATTAAACTCATTCTTTTTGATAAAGAAAATCAAGAAAGTAATATTTATTCAGATTTTGCAATCATGTATGATAAAACAGGATTAATAGACCTTCAAGGAAATGTAATAATTGCTACCCATAATAAAGATACCCTTTTTGCAGAGCAGCTATTTTACGATCAGAACAAAGAATGGTTGTTTACCAATCAACCAGTAACATTTAAAATGCAAGACCAGATTATTAATGGAAACGGTTTCGATTCTAACAGAGATTTTACCAATGCTCAAGTATTAGAGATGACTGGTCATGTTTATTTAAATGAATAAATCCTTATATTTACTTACCATTATATTATTAAAATAGCTACTATGAAGCTGCTAAAAATTTTACAATACGTTTATTTATTTTTCTTTGTTTTTTTTCTTTATGATGCCATTGCAAATTGGAATAGCGAGAAAGGAATTCCTTATTTGTCTTTAGGTCTTGCAGCTATGGCATTGTTTATGTTTTTCTTTAGAAGAAAATACAGAAAACGTTTTGAAGATAGAGGCAAACTATAAGTATGACGCCAGAAATTTTAATAATTATTCTTTCGCTTTTATTTTCAGCATTTTTCTCTGGAATGGAAATAGCTTATGTTTCTTCCAACAAAATTCATATAGAATTAGAGAAAAAGCAAGATGGAATTTTAGCTAAAATTCTAACTAAACTAACTGCTAAACCTTCGAAATTTATTGCAACTATGCTTATTGGGAACAATATTGCATTAGTGATTTATGGGTTTTTTATGGGAGATTTATTGGTTAATTGGTTTCAAACATATTTACCATCAGATTATAATTTTATTAATTATCTATTTACAGAGTTAAGCTTATTAACGCAAACAATAATATCTACAATAATTATTCTTTTGACAGCAGAATTTTTGCCAAAGGTTTTTTTTCAAATCTACTCCAATACACTTTTAAAATTCTTTGCATTACCTGCTTATATCTTTTATGTTCTGTTCTATTTTGTGTCTAAGTTTATTATTTCCATTTCAGATTTTATTCTAAAACAATTTTTTAAAACTGAAGGTGACGAAGTGCAGCTGGCTTTCACAAAAGTAGAACTAGGTAATTACATAAGTGAACAGATGGAATCTATTGAAGAAAAAGACGAACTAGATACAGAAATCCAGTTGTTTCAAAATGCATTAGAATTTTCTAGTGTAAAAGCAAGAGAAGTTATGGTGCCTAGAACAGAACTTATTGCCATAGAACTACATAATTCTGTAAAAACGTTGAACGAAACATTTACATCAACTGGACTTTCAAAAATACTTGTCTACAAAGACACAATAGACGATATTTTAGGCTATGTACATTCATTTGATTTGTTTAAAAACCCCAAAATAATTAAATCAATAGTGATGCCTGTAGAATTTGTTCCAGAAACAATGCTTATTAAAGACATCTTAAAGGTGCTTACTAGAAAACGAAAAAGTATAGCAGTTGTTTTAGATGAATATGGAGGAACGTCTGGAATTATAACTGTTGAGGATATAGTGGAAGAACTTGTGGGTGAAATAGAAGACGAACACGATCACATTGAATTGTTTGAAAAGAAAATTAGTGACACAGAATTTCACTTTTCTGCAAGAATGGAAGTAGATTACATTAACGAAACCTATAAAGTAAGCTTACCAGTTAGTGAAAACTACGAGACTTTAGGGGGTTTAATTGTAAATAGTACAGAAGAAATTCCACAACAATCCCAACAAGTAAAAATTGGCGAATACTTATTTACTATTCTTGAAGTATCCAATACTAAAATAGACCTTGTGTCTCTTAATATACTAGACGAAGAGTAAATTTCCTACTTTAATTAAATTAATACTGTAAACTGCTTTTATTTTATAGCAGAAATTGGTATTTTCGCGCACTATATTTCGTAATAAAACAAAGTAAAATGGCAATTTTAAATAAAATTAGACAACGTTCACTTTTCTTAATCTTAGTTATTGCAATGGCATTATTCTCATTTGTCTTGGCAGACTTGTTTAGAAATAGTGGTGGATTTTCTAGTAAAGATCAAAATGTTGTTGCTTCCATAAATGGAGAGGATATTAATCGAGAAGATTTTATGGCGCAAGTTGAAAACTTACAAAGACAATATGGGAGTTCTAGATCTAGCACGCAAGTCATGAACATGGTTTACGATAGAGAAGTTAGAAAAGCAGTATTAAATGCACAATACGATGCTTTAGGACTTTCCATTGAGCGTGATAAAATGCGTTCTCTTCTCGAACAAAGTTTTTCTTCCTATGAAGAGTTTAAAAATGAAGATGGTGTTTACGACGAGAACAAACTAAACGAGTTTATTGCTAACTTAAAACAATTCCCTAAAGAAGTTCAAACACTTGGGAATACACCAATAAATTTTGAGTCTTGGACTAATTTTGAAGCTGATGTAGCCCAACGTGGAAAAGAAGATACTTACTTTAATATGGTTAAAGCTGGTGTTATGGCTACATTAACAGATGGTGAATTAGATTACAGATTAGAAAATGATAATGTAGATATCAAATATGTGCAAATTCCATTTTCTTCCATTCAAGATAGTACTATTCAAGTATCAAAATCTGATATTACAAAATATGTAAACCAACATAAATCGCAATTTAAAGTAGAAGAGTCTAGAGACATCATATTCGTTCAATTTGAAGAAAAAGCATCTTTAGAAGACGAAAAGAATATCGAGCAAGAATTATTACAATTACTTGAAGATAAAGAAGAATATGACCCTGCAACTAAAGCAACTATAAATAAAGTTGGATTTAAAAACACAAATGAATATGAAGAATATTTAGCAGAAAACTCATCTACACCTTTTACAGATAGTTTTGTTTTTAAGCCAACACTTAACCAAGCTTTTGCAGATAGTATTTTTAATTTAAAGGTAGGAGAGGTTTATGGGCCTTATAAAGAAGCAAATCTAATAAAGTTCGCTAAGATTATTGAGGAAAAGACCCTTCCAGACTCTGCTAAAGTAAGACATATCTTAATTCCACATCTTGGAGCAGCTAGAGCATCAGCAGATATCTCTCAAACAGAAGAAGAAGCAAAAAAGACTGCAGACAGTATCTTAGCAGTAATAAAAAGAAATAGAAGTAAATTTCCAGAGTTAGTAACTGAGTTTTCTTCAGACCAAGGAAGTATTGCAAATGGTGGAGAATACGACTTTCATCCTTATGGAACAATGGTTCCAGAATTCAACGATTTTGAATTCAATGGTAAAAAAGGAGATTTAGGAGTTGTAAAAACTGTATTTGGTTTTCATATTATAGAAGTTTTAGGCCAAACTGAAAAATCAAAAGCACTTAAACTAGCTACATTATCTAGAGAAATAGAACCTTCTGAAAAAACAATAGATAATGTGTTTAATCAAACTTCAAAATTTGAAATAGCTGTTGCAGATAAAGATTTTGAAGAAGTTGCTAAAGAGAATAATTACACTGTAAAACCTGTTAATGGTATTAAAGTTCTAGATGAAAGCATTCCAGGATTAAGTGAGCAAAGAGCAATAGTACGTTGGGCTTTTGAAAACGAATCCAATGAAAGTGACGTAAGACGTTTTAATATACCAAGTGGGGGATTTCTAGTTGCAAAACTTGTTGCAAAAAACAAGGAAGGTTTAATGGATACAGAAAAAGCATCTGTAACAGCATTACCTGCTATTAGAAAAGAAAAGAAAGCACAATTAATTAAGGAAAGAGTTGCAGTAACAACTTTAGACGAAATTGCAACAGCAGAAGGACAAAGTGTAAGAAGCGCATCTGCTTTAAACATGAAAACCCCAACTATTGCAGGAGCAGGAAGAGAACCACAAGTTGTTGGTGCAGCTTTTGGTCTTGAAGAAGGAGAAACATCTTCTGCTATTATAGGTGAAAATGGAGTTTATTTTGTGGAAGTTACAAAAGTTACTCCAGCAATAGAACTACCAAGCTATCAAGCAAATGCTAATAGATTAAGTACTGCTAAATCATCCAATTTAAATACAAATCTATTTAACGCATTAAAAGAAGCAGCAGAAATTAACGATAACAGAAAGAGTTTCTATTAATAAGAAGCAAAAATAAAATATTAAAGTCTTGCAATTATTGCAAGGCTTTTTTTATAAGACCATGTTCTTATAATTTATAATGGTTTTAAATCCTTTGTTATTAAAGTATTCCATGTCTTTTTTGGAACCAGTAGCCAAAACAAAATCACCTCCCCAAGCTCCTAAACTTTTAATTGTGCCTTTGTAATCTTTAAACATTTTGTTTTTTACAGTATCTTGATTTGTGATTTTGGAGATAATCCGTTCATGTGCTTTAATTAAATTTTCAAAATCTATTAAAGAAGTACACTTTAGCATTTTTAAAGTAATACTATTAATAATTTCAATCGCGTCCTTTATATTATCTTTATTTAGATTGTAATGTTTAATTGCTTCTCTACTGTTTTGTTTTTTATTTAGATGAATAAAAAACAACTTGTCAGAAAAAGTTGGATTAAAGTTTACAACGTCTATTTCATTTAAGTTTCTTTTTAATTGATAAGTAATTGCCTTATTGTTTTTTGCACAAGCAATATCGTATCCAGAACCACCAAAAGTTAAATCCAGTAATTTATATGCATCTACATTTGTCCATTGCGCAATATTATTTAGTAGAGTAGAAGAACTACCAAGCCCCCAATTTTGAGGAAACTCTAATTTTGATTTAATTTTAAATCCTGTTTCAGTATCAAAAAACGATGGATTAAGTTGTTTAGCAACATCTAAAATTTGTAATAACCTTGCTGAGGTTTTACAATGTGTTTGACTTGTAAAAGAGTCATTCTTAATTTTAAAAATAGATTTAAACCACGTGTTGTTATTAAAATCGCAACTTGTCCAAATTATTTCTGGTTTATCAATAGGTACAACTGTTAAAGTTTGTCCATATTGAGTTGGTACAGCAAGTGCTAAAGCGCCATCAAGAACAACATATTCTCCTGTGAGTAATAATTTTCCGTTGCTGTAAAAATGTTTAGTCACTTTTGTTGTTTTTCCTTAAGTTTTCTATAGCTTCTACAACAGCATTATGCGAAATAGGATTGCTTTTAAAAAATGTAACTAACTTTTCTTTTTCTACAGCATTTGCACCAAACTGATTGAGAATATTCATGAGATGCATTTTCATATGTCCTTGTTGTATTCCAGTGGTAGTAAGAGAACGTAGTGCTGCAAAATTCTGAGCTAATCCTGCTACAGCAACGATTTCCATAAGCTCTTTAGCATTAGGTTTACCTAATAGTCTAAATGCTAATCTAACAAGAGGATGTAAATTAGTTAAACCTCCAACAGTTCCGATAGCTAAAGGAATTTCTATCCAGAATTTAAAAATGCCATCTTCAATTGTTGCATGCGTTAAGCTAGAGTATGTTCCATCTTTAGAAGCATAAGCATGAACGCCAGCTTCTATAGCTCTAAAATCGTTTCCAGTTGCTAAAATAACTGCATCAACACCATTCATAATGCCTTTGTTATGTGTTACAGCTCTATATGTTTCTATTTCCGCTATTTTAACAGCTTGAATAAATTTTGAAACAAATTCTTCTCCAGAAATATTGCCTTGAGAGAGATTATCCACTTCACAACTCACTTCTGCTCTAACTACACATTCTGGAACATAGTTAGATAAAATACTCATAATAATATCTACGATAGAATTGTTTTTAGTAAAACCATTATAATGCTTTGCTTCGTGTTTTAAAGTTTTAGCAAATTGTTCTAAACACGAATTAATAAAATTTGCTCCCATTGCATCTAATGTTTCAAAAGTTGCATGCAATTGGTAATAGTTTTCTAAATCTTTGGTTTTGTTTCTTAATTCAATATTTATAATACCTCCACCACGTTTTTCCATATTTTTAGTAATGGGTTTAGCGTCTAAAAGTAGTTTGGGTTTTATATCTTGAAAAAAGGTTTCTAATGTTTTAAAATCACCATTGTAGTTAAAATGAACTTGACCAACTTTAGTAGTCGAAATAACTTCTGCTTTAAAACCACCTCTGTCTAACCAGAATTTGGCAGCATTACTAGCAGCAGCAACTACAGAGCTTTCTTCTATTGCCATTGGAATAGCATAGAGTTTATTGTTAATTAGGAAGTTTGGAGCAATACCAAAAGGTAAATAATAATTAGTAATGGTGTTTTCAATAAACTCATCATGCAACTGCTGTAATTTCGTGTCAGAATTCAAATATTGTTTTAAAATTTGATTAGCAGTTTCTTCATAGTTTTTAAAAAAGGTTTCGACAATCCAATCAATCTTTTGCGATTTGGACATTTTTGAAAAACCAGATATCGATTTAGACATTCTATCAATTTTTTAGTCTCACAAAAATACATGAATTTTTTCATTAATAAATTTCGATAAACTAATGAATTAACTAAGCAGTTCTGGAAGTCAAATTAAATAATATAATATTTTTATTATATAAAAAGTAATTTTTCAAAAAAGGAATATAACAATATGCAATTAATAACATTTATGTTAAAAACTTAATGCTTATTTAAGTGTAATAAATGGTGTTTTTTGCATAATTTTTAGTAAACTTGACCTTCTTTTATGGAATAAATAAATTTATATGTTATTTAAAAAAATCTTCCCACTATTTTTGCTTTTTATAGCACTTTCGACAACTGCTCAGAAAAAACAAATAACACTTGAAGATATTTGGAGCAATGGCACTTTCAGAACGCAAAGAATGGAGTCTTTACATTCTATGAAAAATGGAAAACAATACTCTGTATTAAATTTTGATATAACTATGCGATCAACGTCTATAGATGTTTACGATTACATGACTTTGGAAAAAATAAATACGCTAGTTCATTCAGATAGTATTAATAACATCCAGAATTTTTCAAATTATACTTTTAGCGAAGACGAATCTAAAGTTATACTAACTACAGAACAAGAAAATGTTTATAGACGTTCGCGATTAGGTATCTATTATGTATACGATTTTTCAACTTTAAAAGCTGAAAAGATTGCAGATTACAAAATACAAGAACCAACATTTTCACCAAATGGGAAATATGTTGCTTATGCATACAATAATAATCTGTATGTTAAAAATCTAGTTACAAA
The DNA here is from genome assembly GCA_013042715.1 of Flavobacteriaceae bacterium. Taxonomy (GTDB): domain Bacteria; phylum Bacteroidota; class Bacteroidia; order Flavobacteriales; family Flavobacteriaceae; genus Site-B15. The sequence continues at coordinate 11,028 of JABDPN010000102.1, forward strand.
TGAAGTTATTCAAATTACCTTTGATGGTAAGAAAAACGAAATTATTAATGGAATAACAGATTGGGTATACGAAGAAGAATTCAGTTTTGTAAGAGCTTTCGATTGGAATAAATCAAGTAACAAAATTGCTTTTATTAGATTTGACGAAACCGATGTTCCAGAATTTTCGATGGATGTTTATGGTAAAGAATTATATCCAGAACAACATGTCTTTAAATACCCAAAAGCAGGAGAAGCAAATGCTATAGTTTCACTTCATGTTTTTAATTTAAAAAGTAAAACTACTGAAGAAGTAAAAGTTGATAAAGCCTATAACGATTTTTATATTCCAAGATTAAAATGGACAAATCAAGATGATGTTTTAAGTGCTCAGATCTTAAATCGTCATCAGAATGAACTAGATCTTTGGTTTATTAATGCAGAAACTAAAACCTCTAAGAATGTTTTAACCGAAACAGATAAAGCGTATGTAGATATTACATTTGATTTGACTTTTCTTGAAGACAATAGTTTTATATGGACAAGTGAAAAAGATGGTTTTAATCACATTTATCATTATTCAAAAACTGGAAAATTGATAAATCAGGTAACAAAAGGACCTTGGGAAGTTACACGTTTTTATGGTTTTGATAAAAAGAAAAAACGTATCTATTATCAATCTGTAGAAAATGGTTCGATTAATAGAGATGTTTATTCTATTGAAATTAATGGGAAAGGTAAAAAACGATTAACCGAAAAAGAAGGTACAAATAATGCTTCGTTTAGTGCAGATTTCACCTATTTTATTAATTCTTTTTCCAGTATGGAAACACCAACTGAATACACATTAAACTCAGCTTCTAATGGTAAGTTGGTTAAAAAGATAAAAGATAATCAAACAGTTTTAGATAGATTGTCATCATTCGAGTTTTCTAAAAAGGAATTTAGTACAATTAATATTAATGGTAATAGTTTAAACATGTGGATGATTAAACCTGCGAATTTCAATCCTGAAAAACAGTATCCACTTTTTATGTATCAATATTCAGGACCTGGCTCACAAAATGTAGCAAACAGATGGAATGGAAGCAATGATTATTGGCATCAAATGTTAGCACAACAGGGTATTATTGTAGCTTGTGTAGATGGAAGAGGAACAGGCTTTAAAGGTTCAGAATTCAAGAAGACTACATATTTAAATTTAGTAAAATATGAAACCGAAGATCAAATAGCAGTAGCTAAACAACTTGCAGAATTACCTTATATTGATGCTGATAGAATTGGAATTTGGGGTTGGAGTTTTGGAGGTCACATGAGCACTAATTGTATTTTAAAAGGTAATGATGTGTTTAAAATGGCAATTGCAGTAGCTCCTGTTACGTCATGGCGTTTTTACGATACTGTTTATACAGAAAGATACATGAGAACACCTCAAGAAAATCCAAGTGGTTACGACGATAATTCACCATTTAATTACCCAGAATTATTAAAAGGAGATTACCTTTTAGTTCATGGTTCTGCAGACGATAATGTTCATGTACAAAATACCATGAGAATGGTAGAAGCACTAGTACAAGCAGACAAACAATTTGAATGGATGATTTATCCAGATAGAAACCATGGAATCTATGGAGGAAACACTAGATTACACTTATATAAAAAAATGACTAACTTTATCCAGAAGACTTTAATTGCTATTAATAATAAAGACTAAATTTAAATCACATAAACAACTAACTAATTTAAATAAAGAATAACTAATTAATTTAACATTATGACTGATAAAAAAACATCACTACAAGGACATCCAAATGGGTTGATGACCCTGTTTTTCTCTGAAATGTGGGAACGATTCTGTTACTATGGAATGCGTGT
>JABDPN010000077.1 GCA_013042715.1 Flavobacteriaceae bacterium
AGAAAGCCAATCTTGAACGTCTTCTAGCTTTTGATTGTAGCGATTTGCAATAGTTCGATCAATACTTGGGATATATTTAAACTCACTTGTAGTACTATTAATGATATTTAATATAGTTTGAAGCGTGTCTTTCTCATTTTCAATAAAATCTTCTCGTGCAGCAATAACAAAACATGGCCAAGGAGTTGGACATTCACCAATACGTCTAAAGATTCCTTGGTCTACATAAGGTTTAGTCGTGAATTTTTCCCACATAAAGTAATCTGCAACACCTTCTGTGAGTCCTGAAACAGCTCCATCAAGGTTTTTAATCACTTCAAAATTTAGATCCTCAGGAATTTCCCAATTATTGTTTTGGGCATTAACATAAGCCATTAAATGCGATCCAGAACCATATCTGCTTATCGCAGCTCGTGTTCCTTTTATATCCTCAATAGTTTTAAAATTTGAAAGTGCGGCAACATGAATTCCCCAAATTAAAGGTGATTGCACAAATGTTTGAACTATTTTACTTGGATTTCCTGCAATTATATCTTTGATAATGCCTTCTGTAAGAATAACAGCTAAGTCTATTTCACCTTCACGAAGTGCTTTACACATTTGTCCTGTTCCTCCATAATAATCTTCCCAACGTAGGCTTATGCCTTCATCTTTGTATTCACCATTTCGTAAGGTTAAATACCAAGCTAGATTAAAATGCTCTGGAACACCTCCAATTTTAACGTTTTTAAGATTAGCTTTTTGCATTATTCTTAAACTAGTTTATCCAATGTGTATTCTATTAAGCGTTCTACAGCAAGTTTTGGGTCTTTACTAAAGTTTCCAGTAGCACGATTCGCTATAATTGCATTTAAAGAACACGCTTCATGACCTAGTAGTTTTGCTAAACCATAAATAACAGAAGTTTCCATCTCGAAGTTTGTAACTTTTACACCTTCAAAACTAAAATTATCCATCTTGGTATTGAGGTCGTTATCCTGAAGCGCTAGACGTAAAATTCTACCTTGAGGACCATAAAATCCACCAGCTGTTGCTGTAACACCTTTAAAAACTTTATCGCTTTCCAGTTGTTTTTCAAGAATAGGAGAGTTGTTAATTACTAATGGTTTTGCTTTATCGCTAGACCAATTAGTGTGTTTTATAAATGCTTCTTCAATTTCTGGATTGGCTATATCCTTTAAATCGTAGAAATGCAGCATACCATTTAAATCCAGTCCATGTGTGCTTAAAACAAATGCATCTACAGGAACTTCAGGTTGCAAAGAACCAGAAGTGCCAACTCTTACAATTTTTAAAGCTGTGTGTTTTTCTTTTATAATCCGCTTTTCTAAATCGATGTTTACTAGAGCATCTAATTCGTTTAGTACAATATCGATATTATCTGGTCCAATTCCTGTTGAAATTACAGAAAGTCTTTTCCCTTTATAGTAACCAGTTTGGGTTTTAAATTCACGTTTTTGAGTGCTAAACTCTATGGAATCAAAATGTTTTGTAATTTTTTCTACACGATCTTGATCACCAACAAATATTATGGTATCTGAAATATTTTCAGGTTTTAAGTTAAGATGATAAATACTTCCGTTTGGGTTGAGTATTAATTCAGATTCTTTAATGCGCATTATTTATTTCTATTAGTTTGTTTAGTTCTTTATCGAACTGAAAATCATTTCGTCTTATACCACCAAAAATGGTTACATTTTTTAGCACATTAGAGAAATTCTTTTTTGCTGAAATGGCTTCATTTCCTTTTTTATTTAGTTTTAATTTGTTCTTTCCTTCTTTGTAGAAAATATCCAAAGCGTTAATCATGCGTTTAAGCTGAAGGTCCCCATATCCATAGTAACCTTGATAATTTAATATGTATCCCAACAGATGATGTTTGGACTTAACATCATTTTGATCTATAGTTTTTAATATATGTTCTTCTAAAATACTTAGTCCACTTTTCGAATCTGGAAAACGCTTTAAATGTGCTTTTAGGCAATTACTTAAATATTCAAATGAGGATGATTTTACAATGAAAGGTTTTAAAAGGTTATGGTTTTTACCACAGTAAATTCCCCAAATTGTTGTAGCCATATCAATATCTTCAGAAGTCAATAAAACATTGTTTTTGTAATGAGATAGTAACTGACCTGTGGTTAATTCAGCAATTCCTTTTAAGTCTTTTTCACCTTTAACACGTCCACTACAAACCAGATAAATAGGAAGGTTTATGTGTTTTTGAGAAATTAGACTAATTACTGCAACAAGATTAATATGGCAAAACAAATCAAACTCAAACCAAAGTACAATGTCTTTGTAATTTTCTGAATGGTTAAGTTTATCAATTTCACTCTTAAACTCTTTTTCATCAATTTCTAGACCATAAACTTGATTAATAAAATTACTTCTAATTTCTATAAAAAGTTCTGTGTCAATTTGCTCTGTGGTAGGACCTTCGCTTAACATTTCATGCCAAGTAAGAAAATCACCATCAAAATCTAATTCGTTTAAACGTTCTGTTAAAACCGAACCATTTGTAATATGCAACGTTTGTTTATCCATTAGCCTCCAACACGTTTTACTTTAAAACCTTTTGATTTTAAAATCTTCATAATTTTATCACGATAATCGCCTTGAATAATTATTTTTTCATCTTTAAACGTTCCTCCAACACTCAGCTTTTGTTTGAGCTCCTTTGCTAGTAGTTTAAAATCATTTGTTGCGCCATTATAGCCTTCAAGAATCGTTATAGGTTTGCCTTTACGCTTTTCGTATTTGCAAATTATTGGATCATCTTGAATCCAGATATCAGATTTTTTAGGCTCTACCTTTTCAGGTTCAGAAGAAATGTGATCTGGAAAAAGATTTTTGAGTTGGTCTTTTAAGTCCATTACTTTTTAATTAATCCTAATTCAACAAGACGTTGATTTAAAAACTCTCCAGCTGAAATATCATCAAATTGTTTTGGGTTATTCTTATCAACACAACTGTCTAAAACATTAAGTTTCATTTCGCTTATTGGATGCATAAAAAATGGTATTGAGTAGCGAGACGTTCCCCATAGTTCTTTTGGTGGATTTACAACACGATGAATTGTAGATTTTAATTTGTTATTACTATGTCTTGATAGCATATCACCAACATTTATCATGAGTTCATCTGGTTTTGCTATCGCATCTAACCATTCACCTTTATGATTCTGAACTTGCAAGCCACGACCTTGAGCTCCCATTAAAAGCGTTATTAAGTTAATGTCGCCATGAGCAGCAGCACGAACGGCATCTTTAGGTTCTACTGTAATTGGAGGATAGTGTATTGGTCTTAAAATACTATTTCCATTGTGTATGTAATGATCAAAATAAAACTCTTCCAATCCTAAGTGAAGTGCTAGTGCTCTTAATACATATTTAGCTGTTTTTTCTAACATTCTGTATGTTTGTTTCCCTATTTTATTAAACTCTGGTAATTCTTCAACATACACATTTTTAGGATATTCAGTTTCAAGCTCAGGATTGTTTTCTACATACTGTCCAAAATGCCAGAACTCTTTTAGATCGCCTTCTTTTTTACCTTTAGCACTTTCTTTTCCGAAAGATACATAACCTCGTTGTCCACCAATTTCTGGTATTTCATATTTCTGCTTAACCTCAAGCGGTAAGTCAAAAAACTTCTTGACTTCTCTGTATAAATTATCAACTAATTCATCATCTAGAAAATGACCTTTAAGCGCTACAAACCCTATGTTTTCATAGGCGCTTCCAATTTCTTCAGTAAACTTTTGTTTTCGTTTAAGATCATTAGATAAGAAATCTTCTAGCTTAACACTGGGTATAGCATGAC
>JABDPN010000079.1 GCA_013042715.1 Flavobacteriaceae bacterium
TTGTCCAACAGACTTTGTTAATGTAACAATGTATTGAAAATCAGAGAAATCATTGCCAATTCTATCTTTAACAAGGTTTATAACAAAAACCCATCCACCATTAAAATTGTTTTGAGAAGCTATCATAACTTTAGGACTAAAACCTTCAACATCTGGAGCTGTGTAAGGATTGCTTTTAGTGTCAAAATTTCCTCCAATGTAAACCGAAACAGCAGGAATTAAAGATTTCCATTTAAATTTTCTATTTGCATGATAGCTATATAAGTTTGGTTTATCATCTTCTGAATTTTTATAAGGATCGTAGACCAAATACTTAGCTCCAATAGTTAGATGTTTAAAATTACTTCTCTTATTATCTACTGCAACATTTGATCTGTAGTCTGTATATGTATCACTCTGAAAAGTACCTTCAACATTAATTTCTAACTGTTCTAAAAATAAGCCATATCGAATTGAAAAATCAGTACCAAAACCATCGACATCATATTGTAATGGTGTATGTTCCTCTTTAATAATATAAGGACCTACTTCTAGCTGTAAAACATTAGTACCAACAGAAAAGGCAGATCTGGAAACTCCTGGTCTGTTTGAATTAATAACTTCGGTATATTGTCCAAAAGCTAAAGTCGTAAAAGCTAAAGCCAAACATGAAATAAAATAAGTTTTAAAAGCGTTCATAATTGATTCGTTAGATTTCAAAGATATAATTTATTATTTTTTTATGAACTTAAAATTATTTTTAAATACTAAGAATTGTATTTTTGGGAAAATTATTTAATTCATGCTAGAACAAGCTTCTTTTGTTGGATTTATTAGAACTGTACTCATAATTCTATTGGTTTATTATGGGTTTAAAATCGTATCTCGATTACTAGCGCCATATTTATTAAAGTATGCTCAAAAAAAGGCACAACAACGCTTTGGCGACCAGTTTAAGCAATACCAAAAACAACAACAACAAAAACAAACTAAAGAAGGAGAAATAACAATCGATAAAATGCCAAATAAAAATAAATCTTCTAATAAAGATGTAGGTGAGTATGTTGATTATGAAGAAATTGATTAATTTTCTTAACTAATTCCTGAATTACTGTTTTATGAAATTTTCTTTAAAAAAATGTTTACCACATCTTTTAATGGTTATAGGGTTTGTGGTGGCATCATTACTATATTTTAATCCTGTTTTAGAAGGTAAGCAGATTTTCCAGAGTGATATTGTTCAATACACTGGAATGGCAAAACAGCAAAACGATTTTAGAGCAGATACAGGAGAAGAAACTTATTGGACTAACAGTGCTTTTGGAGGAATGCCAACATATCAGTTAGGTGCAAAATACCCTCATAATTACATTAAAAAACTAGATTTAGCATTACGTTTTTTACCACGTCCAGCAGATTATATGTTTTTATATTTTATAGGATTTTACATTTTACTCCTTGTACTTAAAGTGGATTATAAATTTGCTGGAATAGGAGCTTTGGCTTTTGGGTTTTCAACGTATTTAATAATCATTCTTGGAGTTGGTCATAATGCCAAAGCTCACGCTATTGCTTACATGCCATTAGTTTTATCTGGAATATTGTTAACATTTCAACGTAAATATATATTAGGATTTCTGTTTACAACTATTGCTATGGCTTTAGAAATGTTAGCCAACCATTTTCAAATGACCTACTATCTTTTACTTTTAGTTCTTGTATTAGGTATAGTTTATCTGATAGATGCATTTAATAAACAGCTTCTTCCACATTTTGTAAAATCGGTTGGAATTTTAATAGTTGCAGTTGTTTTGGCCATTGGCTTAAATGCAACTAATATTTTAGCAACTCAAGAATATGCTAAAGAAAGTACACGTAGTAAGAGTGAATTAACCATTAATCCAGATGGAAGCCCAAAAGAAGTAACCTCTGGTTTGGATACTGAATATATCACTGAATATAGTTATGGTATAGTTGAGACTTTTAATTTATTTATTCCTCGTTTTATGGGAGGAGGTTCCTATGAAGATGTTGGAAGAGATTCTGAAACGTTTAAGTTTTTTAGATCAATAGGAGCAACACCAAAACAAGCCTTGCAAGAATCCAAACAAACGCCTACATATTGGGGAAATCAGCCTATTGTAGAAGCTCCAGCCTATGTTGGAGCAGTTGTTTTATTCTTATTTGTTATAGCATTATTTCTGGTAAAAGGCAGATTAAAATGGTGGTTGGTTGCTGGAACACTTTTGTCCTTGTTACTTTCTTATGGAAAGAACTTTAGTTTTTTAACAGATTTATTTATCAATTATGTTCCGTTATATAACAAATTTAGAGCAGTAAGTTCTATACAAGTAATCTTGGAATTATGTATTCCAATATTAGCTGTATTTGGTTTATATCGCTTATTAAATGATTTTGAACATAAAGATCAAAAACTAAAAGCTTTAAAATATTCTACTCTTATAACTGCAGGTTTAGCATTGGTGTTCTTGGTTTTCAAAACCACTTTATTTGATTTTTCAGGAGCACGAGATGGTAGTTATATACAAGCTTATGGTCATAATTTTATTTCTGCTTTAAAAGGGGACAGAATAAGGCTTTTTAATCAGGATACTATTAGAACTTTAGTTTTAGTCTTACTATCATCAGGAGTGATTTATTTCTTTTTAAAAGAAAAGATTTCAGGTAAAGTTGTTTTTATTGCTTTTACAATATTGATTCTTTTTGATTTAGTTGTTGTTGACAGACGTTATGTAAACAATGATAATTTTGTGTCAGCTGTTAGAATGCAAAAACCATATCAGCCAAGTGAAGTAGACCAGTTTATTTTAGAGGATAATGGTCATTACAGAGTGTTTGATGTTACTACAGGAAATACAAGACCTAATTACTTCCACAATTCTATTAATGGTTATCATGCTGCTAAAATGCGTCGTTATAATGAATTGTTTGATTTTCATATTTCGAAGAATAATATGGAAGTATTAAACATGTTAAATACTAAATATATCATTGCAGAACAAGAAGGTCAAATTTTTCCTTTTGAAAACGAAGATGCAAATGGCAATGCTTGGTTTATAGAATCATCCAAATCGGTTGAATCTCCTAATGAAGCCATTATTCAATTGGATAGTCTTAATACTAAAAAGGTGGCTTTAGTTGAAAATGGTTCAATTTCTAATGAAAAATTAATTAATGATTTTGTTGTTGACTCTTTAGCTATAATTAATTTAAAAGAGGTTAAACCTAATTATTTAAAATACGTATCATCTAATACCAATGAAGGATTTGCTGTTTTGTCAGAAATCTATTATAAAAAGGGTTGGCAAGCATATATTGATGGTAAGGAAACTCCTCATATAAGAGTAAATTACGTATTGCGAGGATTACTTATACCAAATGGAAAACACACAATAGAATTTAAGTTTGAACCACAAGTTGTAAAAACTGGAAGTCAGATTTCTTTAGCTAGTTCAGTTTTAGTTGGATTATTAATTTTAGGTGGTTTATATTATGAGTTTAAAAAGAAAAGATTCCTGATTTCTCAGGAATAATAAAATGAAAAAAGCTCTAATTATATCATATTATTGGCCACCTGCTGGAGGTCCTGGTGTACAACGTTGGTTAAAGTTTGTAAAATATCTTCGTGATTTTGGAGTAGAACCAGTAGTTTATGTTCCAGAAAATCCTAGTTATCCTTTGTATGATTACACTTTATTTAGCGAAGTACCAAAAGATATAACGATACTAAGAAAACCTATTAAAGAGCCTTATAAGTTTGCTAAATTGATTTCAAAAAAGAAATCAAAAACTATAAGTAAAGGTATTATACAACAGAAAAAACAACAGACTTTAATTGATAAAATATTACTTTATATACGAGGAAATTTCTTTATTCCAGATGCTAGAAAAAGTTGGGTAAAACCTTCGTTAAACTTTTTATTACAATATATTATTGAAAATGATATAAATACAATAATAACAACAGGTCCACCACATAGCTTACATTTAATAGGTTTGAACTTAAAGGACGAATTAGGAATAAAATGGCTAGCAGATTTTAGAGATCCTTGGACAACAATAGGATATCATAAAGAATTGAAATTAACGCCTAAAGTAGAGTCTAAGCATAAAATATTAGAATCTAACGTACTTCATGGTGCAGATGAGATAATTGTTACAAGCAATTATACCAAAGACGAATTTTCTACTAAAGCAAAGCAACCCATAACGGTAATAACCAATGGATATGATACTCATAGTGTAACCATTGATAAAAAAGACGATAAGTTTACATTTTCGCATATTGGATCCCTATTGTCAGAGCGAAATCCTATAATCTTGTGGCAAGCTATATCTGACCTTATTTCTGAAAATGGAGATTTTGCAAATGAGT
>JABDPN010000080.1 GCA_013042715.1 Flavobacteriaceae bacterium
GCAATAGAACCTAGTACAGGAGAAATTTTAAGTTTAGTCTCTGCTCCATCCTACAATCCAAATTTACTTGTTGGCAGAGAGCGTTCTAAAAATTACAACAAACTACATAAAGATTCTATTCATCTTCCTCTAATAGACAAAGGTTTGCTAAGAATGCACGAACCTGGTTCTCCCTTTAAATCAATTATTGCGCTTACTGCTCTACAAGAAGGAGTGATTGACACAAATACTACAATAACTTGTCATCATGGTTATACTTATGGTAGAAACAATAGAAAAATGGGATGTCATTGTGGTGGTGGAAAACGAAAACTAAATAATGGAATTTCACAATCTTGTAATGCATATTTTGCAAATGCTTTCAGAAAAACAATTGATAAATACGATGATGCTGGTGAGGCAATGGATATTTGGAGTAATCATGTAAAAAGTTTTGGTTTAGGAAATTATTTAGGTTACGATCTTACCATTGGTAAAAAAGGTAACATTCCAAATGGAGCATATTATGATAAATGGTATCCAGATTTTCGTTGGGGTTCAACAACTATTATTTCTAATGCTATAGGACAAGGAGAAGTATTAGTTACACCTATTCAACTAGCAAACATGACTGCTGCAATAGCAAATAGAGGAATGTTTTATACTCCACACATTATTAAAAATATAGAAAACAAAGTATTGGATGCAAACTATACAACTCCAAAGCAAACAACCATAGACAAAAAACATTTCGATCCAGTAATAGAAGGCTTATTTGATGTTTATAATGATGGTACAGCTAAATGGTTACAAGTACCAGGAATAGAAATCTGTGGTAAAACAGGAACTGCAGAAAACTTTAGGGCAATTAATGGAGTTAGAACTCAGCTAACAGATCATTCTATATTTATTGCATTTGCTCCTAAAGACAATCCAAAGATAGCATTAGCAGTTCTTGTAGAAAATGGGTATTTTGGAGCACGTTTTGCAGGAAGAATTGCAAGTTTAATGATTGAAAAATATATCAATGGCAACATTTCAAGAACAGACCTTGAAAAATGGGTTCTAAACTACACTTTAGAACACGAATATGAAAAACCTTTTTCTGGTAAACCTTTTAAAATAAACGCCGAAACAGAAATCTTGACTGTAGAAGAATATAACAGACGAAAACAACAAAACCAATAATTTCTATTAATGCAATTCAATAGAACACGTAATTTTAACCTAGATTGGATTTTAATAATCCTTTTTCTGTTATTAGTTGGTTTTGGTTGGGTTAATATTCTTTCTGCATCTTCTACTGGAGAGATTACAAGTATTTTAGACACAAGTCAACCTTTTGGTAAACAGCTTATTTTTATTGGGTTTTCAATTATTTTAATTGTACTAATACTTTCAATTGAAGCTAAATTTTACGAAAGATTTGCAAGTCTAATTTATCTAGGCTCTATGGTTTCACTACTTGGGCTTTTTATCTTTGGAAAGGAAGTAAATGGAGCGATATCTTGGTATGCAATTGGCGGAATGACAATACAACCTAGTGAGTTTGCGAAATTTGCAACTGCACTTGCTGTTGCTAAATATATTAGTGATTTGCAAACCAACATTAAGGATTTAAAAGATCAAATAAAAACTGCAATAATTGTATTGGTACCAGCATTACTTATTTTGCTGCAAAATGATGCAGGAAGCACGCTAGTTTATGGTGCTTTCTTTTTTGTGTTTTATAGAGAAGGTATTCCAAAAATATATTTAGTGATAGGTTTTACTATAATGATACTAGCCGTATCATCTCTAAAATTTTTAGCATTACCTACTACAATTGTAGTTTCAATTTTAATAGTCCTTCATTACATATTTATTAGAAAAAAGAATAAATCTATTTTTCAACCTGCAGGTCTAATTTTAGGAGTACTTATTATAACTTTTGGAGTTCAATTATTCTATAAAAACGTTTTAAAACCTCATCAGCAAGATAGAATTAGCTTATGGCTTCGCCTTGAAAAAGACCCTGAAGTACTATCTAGAATGAAAAAAAGAGAGGCTTACAACTTGTATCAATCTGAACAAGCTATTAGCTCAGGAGAATTTTTAGGGA
>JABDPN010000086.1 GCA_013042715.1 Flavobacteriaceae bacterium
GGAAAATGTTGTTGGTGTAAATATGCCATCAAAATACAACAGCTCAAAAACAAAAGCATCTGCAAAAACACTAGCTGAAAATATAGATATTAAATATCTGGTTTTTCCAATAGAAGAATTGGTAAAAGCCAACTCAAAGACCTTAGAGTCTGATGGTGAGTCTTTAAGTGAATTTAATTTAGAAAATGTTCAAGCTAAGATAAGAGGCACTTCTATTCAATCTAATTTAGCTGCAAAATATCGTGCCTTTTTCACAAACAATGGTAATAAAGTTGAAATTGCCTTGGGTTATGCAACGCTTTATGGTGATTGGGGAGGTGCAATTGCACCAATTGGTGATCTCACAAAAACAGAGGTTGTGGAAATGTGTCAATATATTAATAATTCTATTTTTGGTAAACACATAATACCAGAAATCTTATTTCCAGATACGTTATGGCGATTTAATGAGAACCAAATTCAACCTACTGCTGAATTAAAAAACAACCAAGTAGATCCAATGAAATTTGGTTACCATTGTAAGCTCCTAAGTGCTGCCACTAACTACCAAAAAAAGAGTATAGAAGATATCATGAGATGGTATCTAGAAGGCGTATTACATGAAAAATTAAACATAAGCTTAGGTCTTATGAATAGATGGAACTTAAATAATCCTAAAGAATTTCTTAGAGATCTAGAATGGTTTTATGATACAATTCAAAAAAATGTATTTAAAAGAGTACAAGCACCTCCTATAATATTAACTAGTAAATCTAGTTATGGTTTTGATATTAGAGAAAGTATATTACCAATTGTAAAAACAAAACAGTTTTTACTTCTTAAAAGCAAAATTGAGAAGTTAACTTCATATTGTAATAACTAATAAATAGATGAAAATTATTAGATGTTAATTTAAATTATATTACTCTTCGCTATTTTGAATAATTAATAATTTAATTAAGTAACACAATGTAAACTTATCATTATAAACACATTTTTATTCGTTTTTTTTTGTTAAATTTGAGTTAGTCCTAACAATAATACAATTACTCTAACACTATTTAGGTGGTGATTTATCTTAAAAAATGATATTATGATAAAAGTATTAGTCGCCGATAATCACCCTATAATTCGAATAGGCTTAAAAATGTTGTTCGAATCAATTGCAGACATTAATGTTACAGGTAGTGTTACAACAGGTATTGAACTCTTAGATTTTGTTGAACGTAATGATGTTGATATTGTACTTACAGAAATTGATTTACCAGAACTTAACGGAATTACAGCTTTAAGAACACTTAAAAGAGAATTTAGCCATATTAAAGTTATTGTGTTTAGCTCTCAACCGGAAGAAATCTATGCTATTAGCACCATTAAAGCTGGTGCATCTGGTTATGTCTCTAAAGCAGTAAGCACTCAAACTATTAAAGATGCTATTTTAAAGGTTTACCATGGAGGTATTTATATAAGTGAAAAATTAGCAAAACGTTTAGCGTATGACGAACGTGGTAATAAACTGGGTAAACTTTACAAAAAACTGTCTATTAGAGAAATTGAGGTTTTAAAACTGCTTTCTAACGGTAAACGCAATAAAGAGATTGCAACAGAACTTAATATTAACGAAAAAACTGTAAGCACCTATAAAGCTAGGTTAATGAGAAAACTAAACGTAAGTAATTTAGTAGACCTTGTAAACCAAGCAAGACACTTAGACTTAAGTTAATTACAATACTCTGTTTAGTTTTTGGGATAACAACATTTTTAAACTGTTGTAGTCTTTTACTTCTTCTAGAATTGGATTAAGATTATTCTTAGTATCTTTTGTTTGCTGTTTTATCTCATCAATTTTTTGCTCAATAAGAAAGCAACGTAAACTTAAAATTGTTTCACTTACCAATCGCTCCACATCTAAATCTTTAGGATAAATATTTTTTCGATTCCAATCGTGTAAATCGTATTTTTCATCGTCCATTAAAATGGATGTGATTTCACTAGAAATTTCCTGATCAACTTTATTAATAAAAGTTTCAATTATAAAACCTTCTTCTTGATTTAAAGCATCTATTACAGTATAATAAAGCGATTTAAATGTTTGATTAGTAAACTCCATCTCGTCTTCCTGAAGATCCAAGTAGATCTTCTCAAAAACTTTTGCTTTTTGTATAACTGGAACTAAATCTAAATCCCCTTCATCATTTTCTTTAAGTACTAAATCTTCAAACTCTTCTTCTTTGTTTCCATGAAGTAGTAAAAGCTCAATAATTTTTCGTTCTAAAAGATATTGAACATCTACTTTTTTAACTTGAATCTTAGGCTTAATTACCTCAAAAGCTTTTTGTTTTTGCTTATAATCTCTATTAGCATCTTGCAAGTTTTTCTTTCCAATTTGTGCAAGTGTACTATACAAAACATCTTCGCTTATATCCATTATTTTTGCACATTCCTGCACATAAACTTCTTTTTGGATTCTATCTGGAATTTTAGAAATACTCGTTACCATATTTCTAATTAATGCCGCTTTTTTTACAGGATCGTTTTTAGCTTCTTGCATTAAGAGAGATGCCTTGTAGGCTATAAAATCTTTAGAGTTTTCTTTAAGATAAGTGTTTAATTCTTCTAGAGTGTTATGCCTTGCGAAACTATCTGGATCTTCACCTTCTGGGAAGGCACAGACTTTTACATTAAGACCTTGTTCTAATATTAGATCTATACCACGTAATGATGCTCTTATTCCTGCGTCGTCACCATCAAAAAGTACGGTAATATTTTTAGTAAGCCGGTTTATTAATCGTATTTGTTCTGGAGTTAATGCAGTTCCAGAAGATGCAACAACATTATGAATTCCTTTTTGGTAAAACTGAATAACATCTGTATATCCTTCTACCAAGTAGCAATTATCTTCTTTAGCAATGTTTTGCTTTGCATAGTAAATTCCATAAAGTATTTTACTCTTATGGTAAATATCGCTTTCTGGTGAGTTTAGGTACTTAGCTGCTTTTTTGGTGTTATCTAAAATCCTAGCTCCAAAACCAAGAACACGACCAGACATACTATGTATTGGAAAAAGGACACGACCTTTAAATCTATCGAATTGCTTTTCGTCTTTAACAATAGTTAAACCTGTTTGTTCTAGATACTTTAGATTGTAACCATCTTTAATTGCTTTATCTGTAAAAGCACTCCAGTTATCTAGAGCATATCCCAACTGAAACTTTTTTATGGTTTCATCTGTAAAACCACGTTCTTTAAAATAACTTAGGCCAATTGCTTTTCCTTGATCTGAAGTTAATAGAATATTCTGAAAGTATTTATTAGCATATTCGTTAACCAAGTACATACTTTCACGTTCATTGGCCTCCTTTTTTTGCTCGTCTGATTGTTCGGTTTCTTCAATTTCAATATTGTACTTCTTAGCCAGATATTTTATCGCCTCAGGATAGGTAAAATGCTCGTGCTCCATCAAAAATGAAACGACAGTCCCACCTTTTCCACTTGAGAAATCTTTCCATATTTGCTTTACTGGAGACACCATAAAACTTGGTGTACGTTCTTCGCTAAATGGGCTAAGTCCTTTAAAATTACTTCCCGATTTTTTAAGCTGAACAAAATCACCAATAACCTCCTCTACTCGTGCAGTTTCAAAAACTTGATCTATTGTGGATTTCGATATCAATTTAGAACTATATAAATGAATGTAAATGTACTATAAAAGTAAATGGATAAAAAATTATTATTAAATACAAGTTTTAGATTATTTTATATTGATTAATTTAGAGTATTATTGATTTTAAATTAAACTTTAAAGAAGATTGGTCATTATGAAAAATACTTTAAAAAACAACTTTTATATAGCCTTATTACTAGTATTAGTTTCATGTGTAAAAGCACAGGAAAAGGCCGTTCCAATTTTTGAAAATGGAGAAGCTCAAATTGTTAAAGCATTTAGTGAAGTTGATTCCTGGATACGAAGTGACTTATGGGTTGAAACAGAATTCGACACAGATGGTGATGGAAAATTAGATAGAATGCATGTCGCAGTTACAAGACCTCAACAAACTGATACTGAAGGATTAAAATTACCTGTTATATATATATCAAGTCCATATTTTGCAGGTGTTTCGGGAAATGTTGAAGGCCTATTTTGGGATGTTAAACACGAATTAGGAGAAGCTGCAAAAGACCGAATACATCCAGAAGTAGTTAGAAGAGGCAAAAGACCGATTATTTCTAATTCCCATATTAAAAAATGGGTGCCAAGAGGTTATATTGTAGTTCATTCTTCATCTCCAGGGACTGGACTTTCTCAAGGCGCTCCAACGGTTGGTGGTGATAATGAATCGTTAGCACCAAAAGCTGTTATTGATTGGTTATGTGGAAGAGGAAAAGGCTTTTCTTCTCCAGATGGAGATGAGAAAGTAGAAGCTTTTTGGTCTACTGGAAAAATTGGAATGACTGGTACTTCTTACAATGGAACTATTCCATTAGCTGCAGCAACAACTGGTGTAGAAGGTCTTGAAGCCATTATTCCTATTGCTCCTAACACTTCTTATTATCATTATTATCGCTCTAATGGATTAGTACGTTCTCCTGGAGGATATTTAGGAGAAGATATTGATGTTTTATATGATTTTATACATAGTGGAGATGAAGCTAAACGACCTTATAATAATAAAACTGTTCGTGATACAGAAATGAAGAATGGTATGGATAGAATCACTGGAGATTATAATGAGTTTTGGGCAAGTAGAGATTATTTAAATGATATGGAGCCAATGAAAGCTGCTCTACTAATGTCTCACGGATTTAATGACTGGAATGTAATGCCTGAACACAGTTATAGAATATATAAAGCTGCCAAGGACAAAGGTTTACCAACACAAGTTTATTACCATCAAAATGGACATGGTGGACCTCCTCCAATGACCATGATGAATAGATGGTTTACAAGATATCTTCATGGTATTAAAAATGGCGTTGAAAACGACGCTAAAGCATGGATAGTTCGTGAAAATGATAAACGTGACGAACCAACGACTTATAAAGATTATCCAAATCCAGATGCTTCAGATGTAACCTTATTTTTAAATCCTGGCGCTTTGTTATCTGGAAAACTAACCACTATTAAAGAAAAGAATTTAGGTAAGAAAACATTAGTTGATGATTACAACTTTTCAGGTGAAGACTTAGCTAAGGCAAAGAGTTCTGTAAACAGGTTACTATTTGTAACTCCTACCTTAACTGAAGATATTCACATATCTGGAATACCAAATATTACAATTAAACTTGCTAGCAGTAAACCTGCTGCTAACGTATCTGTGTGGCTAGTATCACTTCCATGGAATGATAAAAGCGATGCGAAAATTACAGATAACATTATAACTCGTGGATGGGCAGATCCACAGAACCATAAATCATTAACAAAAAGTGAACCCTTAAAAAGTGGTAAATTTTACAAAATGTCGTTTGATATGATTCCTGATGATCAAATAATACAAAAGGGACAACAAATAGGTCTTATGATATTTTCAAGCGATAGCCAGTTTACCTTATTACCAAACCCTGGAACTGAATTAACCATTGATTTGGATGCCACTTCAATAAATTTACCAATAGTTGGTGGAAAATTGGCCTTTAATAAAGCTATGAAACAGTAAATGATATACAGAAAGGCTTCCATATTGGAAGCCTTTTTTATACACATACATTAAGCTATTAATCCATATCAAATCTTAAACCTACAGAAATGTTATTTTGATCAATAAGTTGATGTTTAAATATTGGTGATAAATCGTATTTAACATATAAAGCAACATCATCAAATGCAATATAACCGCTTAATCCATAGACAAAATCTGTTGTGTTATATCCATTTTTAATTTTATCTTTTACTCTACGACCATCTTCTTTATATTTTAATTTTTGTAAAGTCTGCAAATTAAATCCTGCAAATCCTCCCAACCCAATTTTAAATTTGTCATCCGTAGAATATCTGAAATAGTTGTCTCTTTCAATTTTTTTAGATGGTCCAAATTCAAAATGAACTGGAAAAACCAAATTTGTCATCCTAAATTTTGCTTTATTAAGATTTGTAGGAAAATCTTCTAAAACTATATTTCCATCAATTTCTACTAGGTATTTATTATCCTTTATATCTAATTTGTTCCACATGAATGAAAATCCATATTTTAATCTTAACGCATTAGAATTATTAAAAACTCTTGTTTTCCATGCCCATCCTAATTCTACAAAACCAGAACCTCCTAATTTATATGGTGAATCATCTATATTCTCACCTTCTATTATTGCATTATTGAAACCTATTGCAAAAACCAAATCACTTCTTGTACGCCTATCATATTTTTTTGGTTTGTCTCTGTCTCTTTTCCCAATATAAATAAACTCTTCATTGGTTTCATCGTTATCTGACCCTCCAATTCTAATGACATAATCTGATGAATCGGATTGTGTTGAAACAGCTTCATTGCGTTCTAATAAAGCTATTTTATTATCAATTATAGCAACTCTATTCTTAATATTTAGTGCTCTTTTCTCAGCAAATTCTTTCTTTAATTTTTCCGCTTCCTCTTTTGTGATTTCACCTTTTTCAAGTCTTTGGTTTACTTGTTCCACTTCAGTTTTTAATTGGTCTTTTTCTTCTTTCTTAATTTGCGCTTTAAGCTGAATTAAATTCTCAATTTTTTCTGAATTTGGCTTTACAACAATTGAATCTTGTGTATATCCAATTTGAACATTTAAACTTAGCATGATTACTGCTAAATAAATTGTAATTGTTTTCATAATTATTTGTTTTTTAATTGATGATATAATTATTCGTTTCTTTCGGCTACTGCAGTTTTTATTGAATTGTAACCCGAAACTATTGTATTTAAAACTTTGGATCTAAAGGATTCTTCTAAATCCAATTCTACTTCTAACAGCAGATCTTTTGAACTTACTATCATTGCAGTGTCTCTTGTAGTTTTTTTAAGTACAATATCTTTTTGTGCTTGTTCTAATAATCTATCAATTTCTAGATCTAATTTAAGTTTAGTTTGAGTTTCAATATTATAGTTTTGAGTCACTAAATCTTTAGTGGTCTCTTTTATAAGTTCATTATCCTTTAAAGATGGTTTATTCTTTTTAAGTTTTGTATTACTATTATAGCCTTTTTGTGATGCTACTTGATTAGTTCTCTTGGGAACATTTTTTTTCAATTTAGATTTTGACAAAACAATCTGGTTTATTTCAGGTTGAGTATCTTTTTTATTTATAAGTTCACTTTCTTTATGTTTCGCAATATTTGTTTCAACTACCTCTTGAGTATTTGAAGTTTTGCTTACTTCTTCTTTGGATTCTTTCAATGGTGTATCAACTAATTCCATATCCAATTCTTCAGAATCTACTCTATTGAAGTAAAACAAACTTACCAATAAGACACCAATTATACTCGCGGCAATCCCTAACCACCAATACGTTTTATTATTACTAGTATTTTCTTCATCATCCATTTTTTTAGAAAGTACATCCCAAGCACTTTTAGAAGGTTGAATTGTTCTTTTTTCAAGCTTCATTTTTATATTGTCTTCTAAATTATATGGTACCATAGCTTGTTTTATTTAATACTTTAATTTTATGCTGGAGTATTTGTCTTGCCTTATATAATTGCGATTTTGAAGTGCCTACAGAAATATTTAATAGCTCAGCAATTTCATGATGTTTATAACCTTCTATTACGCTCATATTAAAAACTATTCTATATCCTTCTGGTAATGCATCTATTAGTTGCTGTATTTCATCTAGTTCTAATTCAGAATCTAAGTTTAATGTGTTTTGGTTTTTAACTACAATATCTTCAAAAGAAAATTCTATATTTTTTTGTTGTCTCAAAAATGAAATTGCTTCCCTTACCATTATTTTTCTTATCCAGCCTTCAAAACTTCCTTCATTATTAAAACTTTTTAATTTTGAAAAGACTTTAAAAAATCCTTTTAGCATTATATCTTCAGCATGCTGTAAATCGCTTATATAATATCTACAAACACTAAGCATTTTAGGCGCATATATCTCAAACAAAACGTGTTGTGCTTTTCGATTGTTTTTAATGGCCTTATCTATAAGCTTATTCTCGTTCTTATAAAGTTGAATGACTTTCAAATACGTATTCATTTTGTCTTCTATTTAATAAAGACGTAAAAAAAATAAAAAAGGTTGCCTCGTGTAGTTATTTTTTTCTATCAATAACATAGTTAACCATTAGAACAAGTGATTCTTTATATGGGGATTCAGGGTGAGAACTAAGTATATTTAACGCCTCTTCCTTGAAGGCTTTCATTTTTGAAATGGCATAATCTAAACCTCCTATGTCTTTCACAAAATCAATAACTTCTTTTACGCGTTTTTTGTCTTTATTATACTTCTTAATAGAATTAATTAACCAGTCGTGTTCTTTTTTACTACAGTTGTTAAGTGTATAAATAAGTGGAAGGGTCATTTTTTGTTCTTTAATATCTATTCCTGTTGGTTTTCCTATTTTCTCTTCTCCATAATCAAATAAATCGTCTTTTATTTGAAAAGCCATACCAATAAGCTCACCAAATTTACGCATGTTGTCGACCTCAGCAGTATTTGGTTTTACAGAAGCTGCTCCAAGGCTACAACATGCAGCAATTAAAGTCGCTGTTTTTTGCCTGATTATTTCGTAGTAAACCTCTTCTGTGATATCTAATTTTCTAGCTTTTTCTATCTGTAACAATTCGCCTTCACTCATTTCTCTCACTGCAACAGAAATAATTTTAAGTAAATCAAAATCGTTATTATCTATGCACATAAGCATGCCCTTAGATAACAAGAAATCACCAACTAAAACAGCAATTTTATTTTTCCAGAGTGCATTAATTGAGAAAAAACCACGACGTCTATTGCTATCGTCCACAACATCATCATGAACAAGTGTAGCAGTATGTATAAGTTCGATTACTGAAGCGCCTCTATACGTGCGTTCGCTTACTTCGCCATTGTTAAGCATTTTTGCTACCAAAAACACAAACATTGGACGCATTTGCTTCCCTTTGCGATTAACTATATAATGTGTAATTCTATTAAGTAAAGCAACTTTACTAGACATAAAGAGCTGAAACTTTTGTTCGAAAAGTTCCATTTCAAAGGCAATTGGTGCTTTTATTTGCTCTACTATTTTCAAGAATTATTGTGTATATTTTACAATAACAAACCTAATAAAATTGAGAACGATAAACTATTTACTAAGTAAAAATCATGCTTTATTTCTGTAAAGAGATTTATCTACACAGTTTTCCATTTCATTTTTATCCATATCAACTCCAATAAATGAAACTACTTTATCAACAACTTCTTTTGTATTGTCTATAACATCTTTATAACCTACATAGATAAGTTCAACACTTGGTTCTCTTTCTTTCCAAACTTCAACTTGATTTAAATGTTTATTATAGGATTCAAATAGTTTTACAGGTAGAATGTCTGGATTTTTTCCAATCATTTTCTGTTGAGACTTTACAACTTCTGTTAAATCTCGATTCATAAAGATTACTTTATAACGATATTTCGGATCTAGAAATTTTAGTAAAGGTGCAACAACTTTTAGTGATTTGTTCTGAGCCTTATCTAACCAAGAATTATCTTTGTGTAATGACATAACAGGATCATATTCATAATATCCTTTGGGATTAGAGTCATCAGATTTTCTATTTCCATCTGTTAATATATCTAAACCACCTTTTTGCATCATTTGCATCATTACAGATGTTCCTGATCTTGGAAGTCCTGAGACAATAACAATCTGGTTTTCTCTAAACTTATATTCAGTTTTATCTTTAAACTCTCTTGGTGAATCGATCTTTTCTTCAATATTTTCAATGGCTTTTTCTGCTCTAAAGTGTTTTTTAGGTTTTAACTTTGAAGCCGTTTCATAGGCTTTTTTAGCATTTTCTAAATCACCTAGTTTTTCTAATGCTTCACCTAATGTATAATGCGCTTCAGGAAAATATTTAACTAGTTCAATAGCAGTTAGTGCATGTTCTGCAGCTTCTTCAAATTCTCCTAACCTTATTAAAGTTTCAGCAATTGCTTGATGAGGTTTTGCTTTGTCTACTTCAATATCAATTGCATTTTGAAATGCCTGCTTAGCTTTTTCAAAATCATTTAAACGTCTATATATATTACCTATTTGATACCAGATTTCAGAATTTGGTTTTCTGTTTTTTGTAGCCTTTAATAAATTAAGTGCCTTTTGTGTTTTTCCTTTACCAAGTAAAATTTTAGCTTCAGATATGTTAGTTGAAACTTCAAATTTTGTATCTAATTTCCTTAACTTTTTTAAATATTTATCAGCAAGATTGTAATCTTCTTCTTTTAAACTTATGGTTAGTAAATCCATATAAAATGGTATAGTATCAACAATCGCATCTCCTACTTTAAAACCTTGTTTTTTAATATTCTTAGCATTTTTCCCTTTGAAGTCAGAGTCTTTATAAGTTGGGTAATCATCATTAATAAGCTTTATTAAAATTTCTTTAGATTTCATAAAATCCTTTTTTCCTAAAAAAACTCTTGCTAAGTTATGCTTCAAATCACATCGAGTTTTTAAAATAGCATAATTAATATTATCTTCTGGAGCTTCAATATAACCAAGGTCTACAAGTTGCTGCATAGTTTCTTGGTCATCTAATATGTCAATACTGTTATTTTCTTTGTGCTGCCCAAAATCACCTTTTATAGATTCCCAACTATTTATATAAGTTACTTTTTTAGGTTTTTGAAAAACATCTAAAGCAACTTTCCCATCCATATCTTTGCCTACAGGCAAATTAAACATGTGTAAAACTGTTGGAGCAATATCTATTAAACCTAATCCAAATACTTTTTCATTCTTTTTGATGTTAGGACCTGCAGCTACAAAGATTCCAAATTGTCGATGTTCTAATGCTGGTGCTGCAGGATATTTTGGCATCTTTAAAATACGCTTATGTCCAGATTCAAAACCATGATCTGACATAACTATAATTGTAGTATCATCATCCACAAGTTCCATTGTACGCTCTAACATCATATCTTGAAAACGATATGAACTAACTACCGCATCTTTATAAATTTCAAACAGATTTTGAGGTACAGTTTTTAGTTTAGGTGGATGAAATTTCATGAAAGCATGACAAAAATGATCAATTAAATCGTAGTATATTGCCATAAAATCCCATTCAGTTGTACGCATTAAATTAGTTGCAGCACAATGCACAGACGTGTTATGTGACATAATTTTAGCAAAAGAAATTAAACTTTTATCCTTTTCTTGGTCAATTTCATTAGCTTTTGGGAAAAATGGCAAAATATGAGCTTCAGTAATTTCATGAGGAAACATTCTTAAATCTTGTAATTCTTTAACCAAAGATTCAGGATGAATCGTACCTGGTTTTATTGGACTCTTTTTATTAGGGTCAACATTTACTTTTTGAAATAAATCTGAAACTATAACTCCATTAATAGGCTCTGCAGGAAAACTGGGCCACCATCCAACTAAATTACTTTTATAACCTTTATAATGTAAAATATTCCATAAAGCTTTAGCCTTTCTTGATGTTGCTGTTACTGGTCTTACACCTTTCATATTAGGCATTACTTCAATAAAGCCATGAATCCCATGCTTATCAGGAGTTTTACCAGTAGCTACAGAAGACCATAACATAGGTGAATAAGGCGGATTCATGGTGCTCATATTTCCATAGACTCCTCTACTAATAAGTTTTTTTAAAGCAGGCATTTCCCCCTTAACAATTAAAGGCCAGATAATTTTCCAATCCGCTGCATCCCAACCTATTAATAAAACTTTATTTTTTTTCATTGTTATTTTGGGCGTTGTTGTTTTTCTTTATCTTTCTCCATGCTCTTAAGCCAATATCACCATAAGCAAGTAACCCTAAAGACCCTTTTGTTGTGATTTTATATGTTTGATTATTGTCTTCTAACTTCTTTTTATTTATCATAATAATAATAGTTTTTTATATTTAAAAAAAAAATTATAAATTGAACGAGTATTTACAAAATACATGTATCACTGTAAAGCAACAAAAAAAATAAAAAAAACTTAGTAAACTATGAAAAAAACTACTCTTAAAAATTCTAAAAATTTAGCAAAACGTTTATCTAAATATGGAGCGCTAACAGTTGCTATAGCTGGCGTATCAGACGCTACTGGGCAAATTATATACACAGATGTTGATCCTGATTATGCAAGTGCTGATGTTAATATTGGTTTAGATTTAGATAATGATTCAAATTTTGATTTTGTAATTGGTGATTTTTCCTCTGCTCCTGCAATTGCTCTTTTTGCATACAATTCAGCAGTGGGAAATTCTTGGTTAGGGTCTAATCCATCTTTCAATTATCCTTTTGCTCTAAATAGTGGAGATACTATAAGTTCTGGATTAACTTCATGGTATGGAGGTACTTATGCTGGAACTTTAAACTATGCTAGCTGTTATGGTGGTATTGGTAGTAGTAACTGGTGTGGAGTAACTGATAAATTTTTAGGATTAAGATTTCAAACAGGTGGGCAAACATACTATGGATGGGCAAAATTAGATGTAAGTTTATCTGGAGATCAATTTATTTTAAAGGAATACGCCTATAATTCAACTCCAGGTGCTTCTATTAATGCAGGACAAACTTTAAGTATAAATGATAACGCTTTATCTAAAGTTAGAATTACAGCATTAAATAAAACAATAGCACTTAATAATTTACCAAATAATAGTAACTACAAGCTATATACTATGACAGGTCAAGTTATCATGGATGGTGACATGACAGGTAACATAAATGTAATTGAAGCAAGTCACTTAGCAAATGGTGTTTATTTAATTGAAATTAATGATGTTAATACTAAAGCTGTTATTAGAAAGAAAATAATATTATAATATATACTTTATTTACATTACAAAAAAAAGAGCTGTAAAAATACAGCTCTTTTTTCATGTCTTATTTGCCAACTGCCCACAAGCAGCATCAATGTCTTTACCTCTGCTTCGTCTTACATTAACAACAATTCTATTGCGTTCTAATTTTTGAATGTAATTATTAATAATATCTTGAGAGGCTTGTTTGAAATCGCCATCGTCTATTGGATTATATTCAATAAGATTAACTTTACACGGCACATGTTTACAGAATTTCACAAGTGCGTCGATATCCTTTTGTCTATCATTTACACCTTCCCAAACTACATATTCATATGTAACTCTTCGTTTGGTTTTGGCATACCAATGTACTATTGCTTCTCTTAGCTCTTCCAAAGGAAAGGTTTCATTAAATGGCATAATAGATGTTCTTACCTTATCTATTGCTGAATGAAGCGACACAGCAAGATTGAATTTAACATCATCATCAGCCATTTTTTTAATCATTTTAGGGATACCAGATGTTGATACTGTTATACGTTTTGAAGCCATTCCTAATCCTTCTGCAGATGTTATTTTATCTATCGCTTTTAATACGTTATTATAGTTCATTAATGGTTCACCCATTCCCATAAATACTATATTAGATAAAGGCATGTTATGGTACAAACGACTTTCTTTGTCTATAGCAACAACTTGGTCGTAAATTTCATCTGGATTAAGATTTCGCATGCGTTTTAAGCGTGCAGTAGCACAAAATCTACAATCTAAACTACAACCAACCTGACTAGATACGCATGCAGTAGTTCTATTTTTTGTTGGAATTAGAACAGACTCCACCACTAATCCGTCATGTAATTTTACAGCATTTTTTATAGTTCCATCTTTACTTTGCTGCATAAAATCTACTTCAATGTGGTTAATAACAAAGTTATCTTCCAGCATTTGACGTGTTTCTTTGGAGATATTAGTCATATCTTCAAAATTATGTAGAGACTTTTGCCAAAGCCATTCGTAAACTTGGTTTCCTCTAAAGGCTTTATGGCCTTGAGATATAAAAAAATCTCGTAGTTGTTCTTTTGTTAAAGAACGTATGTCTTTTTTATTTTTTGACATGTTTTAGACAAAAAAGCCTCGATTAACGAGGCTTTAAGTTTTTTAAATGATTAACATAGCATCTCCATAACTGTAAAACTTATAACCTTCTTTTACAGCCTCATCGTATGCTCGTTTTATAAAGTCGTGACCTGCAAATGCTGAAGCCATCATTAATAAAGTAGACTTTGGTGTATGGAAATTAGTAATCATGCAATTTGCAATACTAAATTCGTATGGAGGGAAGATAAATTTATTTGTCCATCCTACATACTCATTAAGTGTTCCACTTGAAGATACTGAGCTTTCAATAGCACGCATCACTGTTGTGCCAACAGCACATATTCTTTTTTTGTTTTTTAATCCAGTATTAATAGTTTCTGTAGCTGGTTTTTCAATAAAGATTTCTTCACTATCCATTTTGTGTTTAGATAAATCTTCTACTTCTACAGGATTAAACGTCCCCAAACCAACATGTAAGGTAATTTCAGCAAAATTAATTCCTTTAATTTCTAAGCGTTTTAATAAATGTTTAGAAAAGTGTAAACCTGCAGTTGGAGCAGCTACTGCACCTTCGGTTTTTGCGAAAATTGTTTGGTAACGGTCTTCATCTTCTGGCTCTACTTCTCTTTTAATATATTTTGGTAAAGGTGTTTCGCCAAGTTCATTTAGTTTTTTTCTAAAGTCCTGGTAAGAACCATCGTATAGAAAACGTAATGTTCTTCCTCTTGAAGTTGTATTATCTATAACTTCTGCCACTAAAGATTCATCTTCACCAAAATAAAGCTTGTTTCCAATTCTTATTTTTCTAGCAGGATCTACTAAAACATCCCAAAGACGTTGTTCTGCATTAAGTTCTCTTAATAAGAAAACTTCTATACGAGCACCTGTTTTTTCTTTATTACCAAATAATCTTGCTGGAAAAACTTTTGTGTTATTAAGAATCATTACATCGTCTCCCTCAAAATAATCTATTAGATCTTTAAAAAGCTTATGCTCAATAGTTTGATCTTTACGGTTTAAAACCATAAGTCTTGCTTCATCTCTATGTTCTGATGGATATTCTGCAAGTAAATCTTGTGGAAGTTCGAAGTTAAAATGTGATAATTTCATCTATTGTATATTTTTTAGGAAGTCGCAAATATACAATCTCAACATATGCCTTGTCAAGGATTTGACCGATTATTATTTTTTTAATTGAAATCCAATACTTTTTAAATCTTTCCAGAATTCTGGGTAAGATTTAGAAACCACTTCTGCTTCATTGACTGTAAATGTCTTTTTTAATGCCAAAGGAGCAAAAGCCATTGCCATTCTATGGTCGTTATAAGTAGCTATTTTTACTTTTGATTTTAATGGATTGAATTTTGAAATTTCTAATGAATTGTCTGTTATTTCGACAGTTGCTCCAAATTTTTCAATTTCAGTTTTTAAGGCTACTAATCTATCTGTTTCTTTTATTTTGAGAGTATGTAAACCCGATAATTTACATGGAATTTGTAAGCCTAAGCACGTAATTGCTATAGTCTGTGCAATATCTGGAGCATTTGCTAAATCTAATTCTACTAATATGTTAGAATCTATAGTTTCATTTTTATAAAGAACAATAGAATTGTTTTTAAAAGTAGTTGTTACTCCAAAACTTTTATAGATACTAGCTAAAACAGAATCACCTTGTAAACTAGTCTCTTTGTAAGAAGACAATTCAATTTCTGTTCCTAAAGCACTAAGCGCAACAATACTATAATAATATGAAGCTGAAGACCAATCCGATTCGACTATTAAAGTCTTTGTTTTTAAGTTTTGGTTTTGGGGTTTAATTTCAAGTATGTTATTATCAAAATGAGTTTCTACACCAATTTGTTCCAATAATGCTAAAGTCATTTTAATATATGGGACAGAAGTAATTTTACCTTTAAGTTTTAGTTGCAATCCATTTTTTAATTTGGGGGCAATTAGCAATAATGCAGAAATGTATTGACTACTAATATTTGCTGCTAATTCTACTGAATTTTTCTCAAGACATTTTCCGCTTATTTGCAATGGTGGATAACCTTCATTTTTTAAATATTGTATGTCTGCTCCTAAATCTCTTAACGCGTCAACAAGGATTTGAATTGGACGTTCTTGCATTCTTAAAGAACCGGTTATTGTAACCTTCCTGTTTTCTTGAGTAGCGAAAAATGCTGTTAGAAAACGCATTGCTGTACCTGCATGATGTATATCAATGATTGGTGAAGTTGAATCCTCAAGTGCTTTTTGCATAACCTGAGAATCATCAGAATTTGAAAGATTTAAAATCGTTAGTTCTGGAAATAATGCTTTTAAAAGCAATAATCTATTGGACTCACTCTTTGAGCCTGTGATTTTTATTTGAGATCCAGATTTTAGTTTTGACGATTTTTTAAGCTTAATATTCATAATGAGTTTTCAAACTTGTATAATCGCAAATCTATTTTAATTTTTCGTTATTATGGTGTCTATCGTGGTCTCTTTTTGCTTTTATGTCTAATTTTTTATCGAAAACTTCCTGTAAATTAACTCCTGTTTGGTTTGCTAAACACAAAACCACAAATAGGACATCTGCTAATTCTTCACCTAAATCCTTATTTTTATCGCTTTCTTTTTCACTTTGTTCACCATAACGTCTTGCAATAATTCTTGCTACTTCACCTACTTCTTCCGTTAGTTGTGCCATATTAGTAAGCTCGTTAAAGTAACGTACACCATGTGATTTTATCCAATTATCTACTGCTATTTGTGCGTTTTTAATATACATTATTCTTTATTTTTAGTGTCTATAATTATGGTTACAGGTCCATCGTTAACCAATGCTATATCCATCATAGCCCCAAATTCTCCTGTTTGTACTTTTATTGAAGTTCCTTTTTCCAATTCATTTACAAATGCTAAATAAAGTGGAATAGCTATTTCAGGTCTAGCTGCTTTAATATAACTAGGTCTGTTGCCTTTTTTTGTGCTGGCATGAAGTGTAAACTGACTGACAACTATTATTTCTCCATCAATATCAATAAGCGATTTATTCATCACTCCTTTTTCGTCTGGAAACACACGTAGGTTTGCAATTTTATTGGTTAGCCAACTTATATCTTCTTGTGTGTCTTCATTAACAATTCCAAGTAACACTAATAGTCCTGTTTTGATATTAGCAACTTTCTCTCCATTAATTGTCACACTTGCTTTAGAAACACGTTGAATTACAGCTTTCATAGGTTTTCAAAATTATCTGTTCTATAATTTTCGTCTTCGCCTTGTAAAATCTGAATATAACTTTTATATCTGGAATAAGCTATTTCATCCTTATCCAAAGCTTTTTTTACTGCACATTTTGGTTCGTGAACATGTAAGCAATTATTGAATTTACAATGTTCTTTTAATGCAAATAATTCTGGGAAATAATCGCCAACTTCTTCGTCGTCCATATCGACTAAGCCAAAGCCTTTTATTCCAGGTGTATCAATAATTTTAGCATCAAAACTTAAGTCAAACATTTCGGCAAAAGTTGTGGTGTGCTGACCTTGTTGATGTTGAAAAGAAATTTCTTTTGTTTTAAGTTCCAGAGATGGTTCAATTGCATTAATTAGCGTGGATTTACCAACTCCAGAATGTCCAGAAAACATATTAACATTTCCTTGCATTAATGCTTTTACTTTATCTACATTTTTACCTGTTTTTGCAGAAATCTCAATGCATTCATATCCAATGTTCCTGTATATACTTTCTAAGTATTTTACTTCAAGCAAATCGTCTTCACTATAAGTGTCTATTTTATTAAAAAGAATAATGGTTTTTATGGAATATGCTTCAGCCGTTACTAAAAAACGATCAATAAAACTTGTAAAGGTCTGTGGATTATTTATGGTTACCAATAAAAAAACTTGGTCGATATTACTTGCAATAATGTGTGTTTGCTTAGACAGGTTTACAGATTTTCTAACAATGTAATTCTTCCTGTCCAAAACTCTCGAGATTACTCCTGTTTCTTGGTTATTTTTGGTTTCCAATTCAAATTCTACAAAATCACCAACTGCAATTGGGTTGGTACTTTTAATACCTTCTAGCCTTAATCGCCCTTTAATTCTACACTCAATGGTTTTACCATTAGGTGTTTTAACGATGTACCAACTTCCTGTAGACTTGTAAACTAATCCTGTCATTAATAAAATTAATTCTGAAATACAAAATAACTATTTTAGAACTAAATAAAATTCTTTTATAAACAAAAAAAGGTTCGCAATGCGAACCTTTTTTTATCTACCATTAGATTTAAATATTTTTTCCTGATGATTAATGGATTCTTGATGAATCACTTTAAACATCTTTAAAACAAACTCTTCGCTTAATCCTTTTTCTTGTCCTTCTAGTACCATTTTACCTAATATCTCATTCCACCTTTTAGTTTGTAAAACAGAAACATTATTTGATTTTTTAAGTTTTCCAATGCCATCTGCAACAATCATACGTTTTCCTAATAAATCAATAATTTGATTATCGACAACATCTATTTGTGCTCTTAAATTGTTAATTGCTAGAGTGTATTCTGCTTCTGGAGTTGTTTCTTTTCTAATTTTTAAATCTTTCATAATTCTGATTAAAGATTCTGGCGTTACTTGTTGTGCAGCATCACTCCATGCTTTATCTGGATTATGATGTGTTTCTATCATAAGACCATCGTAATTTAAATCCAATGCGGTTTGAGAAATGTCAAAAATCAAATCTCTATTTCCAGCAATATGAGACGGATCTAATATTAAAGGTAAATCAGGAAAACGGTTTTGCAACTCGATTGGTAATTGCCATTCTGGATTATTTCTATATTTAGATTTATCGTAAGTTGAAAATCCTCTGTGGATTACTCCTAAATTTTTTATATCTGCAGTGTATAAACGTTCTACAGCTCCAAGCCATAAGGCTAAGTCTGGATTTACCGGATTTTTGATTAAAACAGGTTTATCTGTTCCTTTTAAAGCTTCGGCAATCTCTTGAACAATAAAAGGACTTACTGTAGAACGTGCTCCAATCCAAAGCATATCTATATCATGCTCTAGAGCTAATTCAACATGTGCTCTATTAGCAACTTCTGTTGCAGTTTTTAAACCCGTTTCTTCTTTAACTTTTTGTAACCATTTTAGTCCTAAAGCACCAATACCTTCAAAATTTCCTGGTCGTGTTCTTGGCTTCCAAATTCCGGCTCTAAAATAATTTACATCTGTATCTTTAAGCTCATGAGCTATAGTTAAAACTTGTTCTTCTGTTTCAGCACTACATGGTCCTGCTACTACTAAAGGATGATCTAGATTCAACTTATCTAACCACGTTCTTAATTCTTTTTTATTTTCCATTATGCTATTTTATTCCTTTTA
>JABDPN010000099.1 GCA_013042715.1 Flavobacteriaceae bacterium
AGGTTTAGGAACAACTTCTTCTGCATCTTTAACCTTTATTCTTCTTAGCTTTTCACGCATTGTTGCTTTGTAGTATGCAGCTCTACTTAAAGGTTCATATTCTTCGGTTTCACCTAGCAGAACTAAATCGTCACTTTGTGCTTTTCTATAACTGTATTGTGCTAAATTTCCTGTTCTTGTGCATACGGCATGAACCTTTGTTACATATTCTGCTGTTGCCATTAAATAAGGCATTGGCCCAAAAGGATTGCCTTTAAAATCCATATCTAAACCAGCTACGATAACACGAATACCTTTATTAGCTAAATCGTTACAAACATGAATAATTTCATCATCAAAAAACTGAGCTTCATCAATACCAACGACGTCGCAATCATCTGCCAAAATAGGAATATTTGCTGCTGCAGGAACTGGAGTGGAACGGATTTCGTTAGAATCGTGAGACACAACTTTTTCTTCGTCGTAACGAACATCAATAGCAGGTTTAAATATTTCCACCTTTTGTCTGGCAAATTGTGCTCGCTTCAATCTACGTATTAGTTCCTCTGTTTTTCCAGAGAACATAGAACCGCAGATTACTTCAATCCAGCCAAATTGTTCTTTATGATTTACTGTATTTTCGAGAAACATTTTGTAATTTTAACACTATAACGAAGACAAATTTCGTTTCCTATAAAGGTGATGTAAATTTATTAAAAAACAAAAGGCTATATCACATTAAATTCAAAAAATTATGAAGAAGAAACTCGAATCTGAACTTATTAGTATAGCACACAGGATTTTAAAGCTTTCTGGAAAAGAAGAAGTCGCTTTACTACACAAGGAAGTAGCAGAACTTTACGAAAAGCTTACAGTATTAAAATTTGCTCAAGATAATTTTGAAGACGATATGCCAACGATTGGTGCAGACACGTCATTTTTTGAAATGTTAGATACGGCGTTTAACAATAAAGTAAGCGATACAGTTGAGGTTGAAGACAAAGTCTATATTAATCTAGATGAAGTTGAAGACGATGGCATCATGGAACATGTCACTGAAAAAATTAAGGATATTGTTGCTCAAATGCCTCAAGAAACTCAAAAAGTAGACGAGATAATTAGTCAAGTTGTAAACAAACCCGAGAAAAAAGCAAGCATTGAAGATATTGCTGTTGGTTACGACGATTTACCAGTTTTTGAACCTGTAGATAAAGATGCACAGTATAAACCAAAAACATTAAACGATAAACTTAAAAGCAATTCTATTAACATTGGTTTAAACGATAAAATAGCTTTTGTAAAAAATTTATTTGAAGGATCTAACGAAGATTACGAACGCGTTTTATCACAACTTAATACTACTGGAAATTTCGAGGAAGCATCGCAATTAATTCAAAACATTGTAAAGCCAGATTATAATAATTGGGAAGGTAAAGATGAGTTTGAAGAACGTTTTATGGAAATTATTCAAAGTAAGTTTAGTTAATGAGTAAGCTATACATTGTACCAACTCCCATTGGAAACTTAAAAGATCTTACTTTTAGAGCAATAGAAGTATTAAAAGAAGTTGATTTAATTCTTGCAGAAGACACACGTACTTCAGGTAAATTATTAAAACATTTTGATATAGGCACTCATATGCAAAGCCATCATATGCATAATGAGCACAGAACTATAGATAGCTTAGTTCACAAACTTAAATCAGGAATAGCTATAGCGCTAATAAGTGATGCTGGAACACCAGCAATTTCAGATCCTGGATTCTTATTAACCAGAGCTTGTATTGAAAACAATATTGAAGTGGAATGTTTACCTGGAGCAACTGCCTTTGTTCCTGCTTTGGTGAATTCAGGATTACCAAATGATAAGTTTGTGTTCGAGGGTTTTTTGCCTTTTAAAAAAGGGCGACAAACACGATTAAAATTTTTAGCTGATGAAACTCGTACAATGATATTTTATGAAAGCCCACATAAACTCATAAAAACATTGACCAATTTTTGTGAATATTTTGGAGAAGACAGACAGGTTTCTGTTTCAAGAGAACTAACCAAATTGTACGAAGAAACCATAAGAGGAAGCGCAAAAGGTGTATTAGAACACTACACAACCAAACCACCAAAAGGTGAAATTGTTATTGTGGTTGGCGGCAAAACAACAAAATAAATCTGATTTCCGTAGTTAGATTTTTTTAAAAAGGCATAAGGTTTTCATCTGATATGATAATCATTTATTTCTATTCATGTTTACCCTTTATCCAACCATGTTTTCCTAAATATTGATTACCACTTTCAACAGCACCATCTTCTATAGAAGTTCCCATAGAATCATTCCATCTATTTAGGTAACCAAACAGCGAGATTACTCCAAGCATTTCTACAATTTCACCCTCGTCCCAATATTTGTAGAGTCTTTTTTTAATAGCTTCATCGACTGCATTTGGCACTTGACTTGACGCCAAACTAAAATCTAAGGCGGCTCTTTCGGCTTCTGAAAAAGCAGAATGTGTCCTGTATTCCCAAATGTTATCAAGCTGTTCCTGTTCTGCTCCATAACGTTCTGCTGCACGAATAGCATGCGCTTGACAATATCTACAACCTGTAGAGTTACTACTTACCCAAGCAATCATTCGTTTTAAAGCAGAAGTCACGCGACCTTCATTAGCCATAACAGCTTTATTTAAGTTTATAAAAGCCTTACTTATAGCTGGACGACGTTGCATGGTTAGAACAGAATTTGGACAAAACCCTAAAGTTTCATTAAAGAATTCTGCTAGTTTTTTAGTCTCTAAATCATGGTCTGATGGTAAAGGAGAAACAAGTGCCATAGGTTACAAAGTTTTTTCTTAATTAGTTGTATTTTTGATGTAACAATTAACAAAAAATAATCTATATATGAATAATATAGTTACAACAGAATGGAAAGGTAATATGGTCTTTGATTCAGACAATCCAAGTGGTTTAAATTTGTCAATGGATTCAGATGAGCAATTTGGAGGAACGAATTCTGGATTACGACCTAAAGCGCTTATGTTATCTTCTCTTGCAGGATGTTCTGGCTTAGATGTGGTATCACTTTTAAAAAAAATGAAAGTTGATGTAGACGATTTTAAAATTATTACTACTGGAGAACTTACAGATGAACATCCAAAGTATTATCATAAAGTAAAAGTTGATTATCATTTTTACGGTAAAGACCTTAATGTAAAGAAAATTGAAAAAGCAATAAATTTATCCATAGAACGATATTGTGGTGTTTTTGAAATGTTCAGACATTTTGCTAAAATGAATACTGAAATTCATTTACATAACTTATAAAAATGCGTTGGACCCTAAAGCCAAAACCAGAGCAATCTAAAGTAAACACTTTAAAGGAAGCGCTTCAAGTAGATGAAATTATTGCAACATTACTTTTGCAAAGAGGAATTGAAACTTACGAAGACGCTAAAACCTTTTTTAGACCAAGTTTAGAAGATTTACACGATCCATTCTTAATGAAAGATATGGATAAAGCAGTGGCTAGAATAGAAACTGCAATTTTTCAAAATGAAAACATTTTGGTTTATGGTGATTACGATGTAGATGGAACAACTTCTGTAGCATTAATGGCTTCGTATTTAAAATCCAGAACGGAAAATGTTGCAAAATATATTCCTGATAGATATGATGAAGGTTATGGAATTTCCTATCAAGGTATTGATTTTGCTTTTGATAATGAGTTTTCATTAATTATCGCATTAGATTGTGGTATAAAAGCTATTGAAAAAGTTAATTATGCTAAAGAAAAAGGAATAGATTTTATTATCTGCGATCACCATAGACCAGGAAAAAAAGTTCCTATTGCTGAAGCAGTTCTTGACCCAAAACAAGATGATTGCGGTTATCCTTATAAAGAATTATGTGGCTGTGGAGTAGGCTTTAAACTCGTTCAGGCATTAGCAGAAAAGCAAGGAAAATCGTTAATTGATTTAATTGAATATTTAGACCTAGTAGCTACTGCAATTGCGGCAGACATTGTTCCTATTACTGGAGAGAACAGGGTTTTAGCATATTTTGGATTACAAGTAATAAACGAAGCGCCTAGAACAGGAATAAAAACGTTACTACAACAAGTTAAAAAAGACACTTTTACAATTACAGATGTAGTCTTTATTATAGCGCCAAGAATTAATGCGGCTGGACGAATGAAGCATGGGAATTATGCAGTTACTTTATTAACGGAAACTGACTATAATCTTGCTGTAGAATATGCAACAGAAATAGAACAATTTAATTTAGACAGACGTGAAGCAGATAAACGAATTACAGAAGAAGCTTTACAACAAATTGAAGAACAGAAAGAACAGGAGCGTTTTTCTACTGTTGTTTACAATGAAACTTGGCACAAAGGTGTTATTGGTATTGTGGCTTCTAGACTAACAGAAACCTATTATAGACCAACTTTAGTTTTTACAAAAAGCGGCGACCAACTTGCAGCATCAGCTCGTTCTGTAAAAGGATTTGATGTTTATAATGCACTTGAAGCTTGTTCAGAATATATTGAGCAATTTGGAGGCCATAAATATGCAGCTGGCTTAACCCTTAAAGAAGAGAATTACCAAACATTTAAAGATAAGTTTGAAGAAGTAGTATCTCAAACAATAGACCCAAAACTATTAACACCAGAACTTAGTATAGATGCCGAAATAGATCTTGAGCAAATTACACCAAGGTTTTATAGAATACTTAAGCAGTTAGCACCTTTTGGTCCTGGAAATATGAAACCAGTTTTTATGTCTCAAGACTTAAAAGATACTGGCTTTGGAAAGTGTGTAGGCGAAGACGATAAACACTTAAAACTCACAGCATTTCAGAAACAAAATGGTAAAGTTTCTGGAATTGGTTTTGGTTTAGGTAATCAAATAGAAAAAATAACAAACAAAAAACCATTTAAGGCTGCTTATGTAATAGATGAAAACCATTGGAATGGGAAAGTGAGTT
>JABDPN010000100.1 GCA_013042715.1 Flavobacteriaceae bacterium
TGTATTTTCTTGCGCAAGTATAAATCCTTTAGATTTTCGTTTGTAACCTCTGCTTAAAACAGCAACCTTATATTGATCTTGGAGTAATCTAATTAAAAACTCTATCATAGGTGTTTTTCCTGTTCCACCAACATTTAAATTTCCAACACAAATAATTGGTAGATTATAAGCTTTAGATTCTAATAATCCCTTATCATAAAAAAAATTGCGGAACCAAGTAACCAAGTAATAAACTGGAACAAATGGAATTAAAATTTTTCGTAACAAGTTCATGGCAACTAAAGTAATTATTTATCTTTGAATATAAACCAATATTTTATGATTGTTAATGATGTTATTAAACTGTTAGACCAACTATCACCCTTATCTTATGCTGAAGATTTCGATAATGTTGGATTGCTTGTAGGTGATTTGCAAATGAATGTTTCTGGTATTTTAGTAACTCTAGATACTCTTGAAGATGTTGTGGATGAAGCCATAGAAAACAACTGCAATCTTATAGTGAGTTTTCATCCTATTATTTTTAGAGGTCTAAAGAATTTTACAGGAAAAACGTATGTAGAACGAGTTGTAATGAAAGCCATTAAAAACGATATTGCAATTTTTGCAATTCATACAGCTTTAGACAATGCACTTCAAGGCGTTAATGCAATGATTTGCAAGAAGCTTAATGTAAAGAATCCAAAAATATTGATTCCACAACCAAAGACTGTTAAAAAACTTACCACTTTTGTACCAGTAAACGAAGCTGACAAACTTAGAGAAGCACTTTTTAATGCAGGAGCAGGAAATATTGGAAATTATTCTAATTGTAGCTTTAATACAAATGGTATTGGAACTTACAAAGGCAACTTAGATTCAAATCCTACAGTTGGAAAAATAGGTGTCACACAGTTTGAGAAAGAAACCCAAATCTCTTGTATTTTTCCAAAACATTTAGAAACAAAAATTCTGCAAACTTTGTTTAAAACACATTCTTACGAAGAAGTTGCTTACGAAGTAAAAACTATAGACAATACCAATCAGGATATAGGAATGGGAATGATTGGAGAGATAGAAGAAGAAATTAGCGAAACGGCTTTCTTAAAAATGGTAAAAGAAAAAATGAAAACACCTTGTATTAGATATTCAAAATTTAGAAACAAAAACGTTAAGAAAGTTGCAGTATTAGGAGGTTCTGGAAGTTTTGCAATTGGTGCTGCCAAAGCAGCTAATGCTGATGTATTTATTACTTCAGATTTAAAGTATCATGATTTTTTTACAGCTGAAAACAATATTTTATTAGCAGATATTGGGCATTATGAAAGCGAACAATACACAAAAAACCTAATAGTGTCTTATCTTACAAAAAAAATTCCTAATTTTGCAATCATTTTATCAAAGACAAACACAAATCCTGTAAAGTATTTATAAGCATGGCTAAAAAGAAAGAAGTTACTGTAGAAGAAAAGTTAAGAGCATTATACGACCTGCAATTAATCGATTCTCACATTGACGAAATTAGAAATGTAAGAGGAGAATTACCTTTAGAAGTTCGTGATTTAGAAGACGATGTACAAGGTCTTAATACAAGATTACAAAAGCTAGATGAAGGACTTAAAGACCTTGAAGATCAAATCAAAAACAAGAAGAACTTAATTGAAGAAGCTAAAGCTTTAATTAAAAAATATGGCGAACAACAAAAAAACGTTCGTAACAACAGAGAATACAACTCTATTACTAAAGAAATTGAATTTCAAGAATTAGAAATTGAATTAGCAGAAAAGCATATAAAAGAGTTTAAAGCTCAAATAGAACAAAAAAACGAAGTTGTTGACGC
Organism: Flavobacteriaceae bacterium; assembly: GCA_013042715.1. Classification (GTDB taxonomy): domain Bacteria; phylum Bacteroidota; class Bacteroidia; order Flavobacteriales; family Flavobacteriaceae; genus Site-B15. The sequence goes on from JABDPN010000100.1 coordinate 1,820, forward strand.
TACAAAAGAACGTTTAAAAGAACGTGATGAACACCTAAAACACAAAAAAAGTGAACTTGATGCCATTCTTGCAGAAACTGAAAAAGAAGAGCAAGCTCTACTTGAAAAATCTGAAAAATATAAAGTTCAAATTGAAGACAGACTTGTTGCTGCCTACAATAGAATACGTCATAATGTAAAAAATGGATTAGCAATTGTACCAATAGAAAGAGGTGCTTCTGGTGGATCATTCTTTACTATTCCACCTCAAGTTCAAGTAGAAATAGCAGCACGTAAAAAAATTATCACAGACGAACATAGTGGTAGAATTTTAGTTGATGCAGCTCTTGCTGAAGAACAAAAAGCTAAAATGGAAAAACTTTTTACTAAGATAAAAAAGTAAACTCATCCTATAATATATTTAAACCTTTTGTATTTTACTAAGGGTTTTTATTTAATAAAACTTTCACAGTTTCTTTTTTAAGGATTTATATTTTTATACGACTCATAAAAGAAAAAATCTATGAAAATTAAAGAAGTAACTTTTTTATTTGCCTTAAGTCTTTTTACTAGTTGTCAAAATCAAGCACAATCAAACTCTAAACAACAAGCTTTATACAATGCAGAACCTGTACAGGTTGCTATGGATAATGGATATGCAAAAGCTTATTTTGCAAGTGGTTGTTTTTGGTGTGCAGAAGCTATATACGAAAGTCTTAAAGGTGTAAAAGAAGCCATTTCTGGATATTCTGGTGGTTATACTGAAAAACCTACCTATCAATCTAGTAACACTGGAAGAACTGGACATGCAGAGGCTATAGAAGTAATCTACAATCCAGAAATAATAAGTTTTGACGAATTAGTTCAAGTCTACTTTAGCACACAAAATCCAACCCAATTTAATGGTCAAGGTCCAGATTATGGGTCACAATATCGTTCCATTATTTTTTACCAAAATAACGAAGAGAAAAAAATTGCTGAACAAAAAAAAGCAGAATGGGCAAAAAAAATAAATAGTAAAATTGCTGCAGAAATAATGCCTTTTCAAAAATTTTGGATTGCAGAAGATTATCATCAAGATTTTGAAAAACGAAATCCTAATAATTCTTACATTAGAAATGTATCAAGAAAACGATTACAATTATTAAAACAATCCTGTCCAGCCCTTATTAAGACTAATGATTAAGGTTTTGTTGCTTTCAATGTAAAAATTAAGGGATATAATTTCTCTTTAGTAGTATACATACCAGATTTAGTTTTTACTAAATCTGGTAAAACATTATATGGACTTTCATCATATTCTTTAAGATGTTCAATGCGTAATCCTGCTTCTGTCAAAGAAGTAACAACTTCACCTAATCCATGATTCCATCCATACTCTTTACTAATTATTTCTGAGTTTGTATCAGCATAAGTTCCTTGATATTCTTCGTAAATAACCTCATCTTGATTGTAACTATACTTCATAAAAGGAGTTCCATCTAAATAATCAAACATCCAAACTATAGGATGAAACTCTGCAATATAAAACGTACCTCCAGACTTTAATCGCTCTGCAATCATCTTTCCCCAAGGTCTCAAGTCAGGAAGCCAACCTATTGTTCCATAACTCGTAAAAACTATTTCAAACTTTTCATTAACATACCTAGAAGTGTCCAAGACATTACAACAAACAAATTCAGCATTTAAATTAAGTTCCTTGTTTAGCTTTTTAGCATATTTTATACCTTCATCACTTATATCAACTCCAATACATTTTGCTCCTAACCTGCTCCAACTCAAGGTATCCTGACCAAAATGGCATTGTAAATGCAATAAACTTTTTCCCTTAACATCTCCAAGTGCTTCTAACTCATAAGGCATAAGCGACGATTTGCCATTTCTAAAAGCTTCCAAATCATACATTTCACTATTGGTATGAACTTTTACTTTTTCATTCCAAGTCGTTTTATTAACTTCAAAGTATTTATTAATGTTACTCATATTTATATTCTTATTCTTTAATAAAAATACAACATTATAAATTGTTGGAAGACATAAAAAAAAATCGCTACTTTTGAGAGTAACCAAAAAAACAATTAACATTGTCTATATATAAATTAGGTCTAGATTTTGCTAAAGAACAAGATCGAAATGACTATTTAAAACATTATCGAAATCAGTTTCACATTCCTAAAAACAAAGATGGAAATGAGTGGTTATACTTTACAGGAAACTCTTTAGGTTTACAACCAAAAACCACAAAAAACTACATAGGTCAAGAACTTGAAGATTGGGCAAATTTAGGTGTAGAAGGACATTTTGAAGCTAAAAACCCTTGGGTAAAATATCATGAATACTTAACCGATTCTATGGCTGAAATAGTTGGTGCTAAACCAATTGAAGTAGTTATTACCAATACATTAACTACTAATTTACATCTATTAATGGTTTCATTCTATCAACCAACTAAATCAAAATACAAAATTGTAATTGAAAGTGATGCATTTCCTTCAGATCGTTATGCTGTTCAAACCCAGTTAGAGTTTCATGGATATAATGTTGAAGATGCTTTAATAGAATGGAAACCTCCAAAAGGAGAAGAATTACTTAATATTGAAGATTTAAATTCCATTCTCGACGAACAAGGTGATGAAATTGCATTATTACTTATTGGTGGTGTAAATTATTATACAGGACAATAT
>JABDPN010000103.1 GCA_013042715.1 Flavobacteriaceae bacterium
TTGTAGTATCATTGTTCAAGTCCGCATTGCCTGTTTTTAATCCTTCAAGAAGAGCATATGTAAAAACACCATTATTCCATGTTTCTCCTTCGTATGCAAATTCTAAGCCACTTGAAGAACTAATTACAGTTGTTCCTGTTCCAAGTCTTAAATCAGAAAAAGTATTTTGCATGAGTTCAAAAGCGTTTATAGGTTTTTTGTCTTTAACACTAATAGCACTAGAACCTCTATATCCTAATTTAATATGTGAAGCATCAAAGTCTGATACAATTGAAGAAATATTTTCTTTATCTACTTCTCCAGAATGGCATGCATCAATTAACAAGAGCTTTTGTCTTGCAGGAATATTATCTAATAAACCTTCAAGTTCTTTATATGCTAAACCATTTTCAATAGGATTATTAAAATTGATGTCATGAGTAGAAATATAATAATCGTAGTTTTTATCGAGTAATCCATGTCCTGCATAAAAAACAATTACTTTATCTTCTATTGAAGTCGCTTTTAGTTTTCCTTTTAATGCTTTTATGTTTTCCGAAGTAACTTCGCTATCTAATAAAGTTGTAACATCTACAGTCTTATAATTTGAATTTAGAGATTTTACATAAGATGTCATATCACTTACGTCTTTTGAAGCATAAGTTAAGTTGTAAGTACTGTCTTGATATTTGGAAACTCCTATACCAACAAAAATTAAATTACCTTTTTCGTTTTTAGCATCATAAAAGATATTAACAGATTTTCTAAGAGATTCTAACCCTTTATCGTTAAAGCAAGATACTTCAATTTTATTGTTTCCTTTAGAAAGGATAAGTTCTTCCTCAATGAGTAATTCATTTATGTTATTATTAATTTTCTTTCCAATAGAACCATGAATTGGCACACCATTTATCCATATGTTATAAGACTTAAGAGTGTTTTTTTTGTCTGAAAATGAAGCATTAATTACGTAATCTTTTTGCTGTGTGCTAAAACTTGAATTTGTTAGTGCAATTTCAGACTCAGGTAATTCTAAAATATTTTTAGATATAGCTTCAATGTTAATATCTTGTTGTTTTAAGCGTTTTTTATATGCCGAATTAAATAGATTTATTTCTTCTAGAGAAGAAACTTGTAAAAACTCTAAAACCTTGTCAGGTCTATTGTATAGTAAATCAAATTGTGAAAAAGAATAACCTTTTGAGCCAATAGCAAATCCAAAATTTTCAAGAGGAAAATTTGGAGTGGTTATATAATAACCTTCATTAGTTATTCCAATAAAATGATTTTCAGGGAAGAAGTAAAACTCTGCCGAATTGGTAGAATTTCTATCAAAAAAAGACAGATAATCTCCACCATCTACTACTATTTTATTAATCTTATTATCTAAGTAAGTGTTTTGTCTTGCATAACCACTTGGTTTTAGAAAAACTGTTTTGTTAGCTTGATAATCAATTTTGGTAACATAACTTCCATCATTTAAGTAGATGTAGTTAGCTTCTCTATCTACAAAGAATTTATTATAAAACTGTCCTTTATGTATTTGAGATAAAGAGTTAATTCCTTTATTAATATTTATTTCTATTAATTCATAAGTGTCGGAGTCATATATGTCTTTACTGTCTTTTTGAAAATAAAAATATTGATTAGTGGTATCAAAAAACAGATCAGGTTTGCTAAAACCTTTATATGAATAGTTGAAAATGGATTCCCAATTAGAAGTATCATAAAGCGTAATTGTTATTTTGCTATTTTCAGATTCATGAGATAATGCAAAATATTTTCCATTATCACTTACTTTGTAGTTGTAATTGTGTTTTTCTTTAAAAAGATGCTTTATTGAGCCATCTGAGTTTAATATAGCAAGAAAATATCCACCTTTACTTTTTCTTAATCCTGCTAAAAGTGTTTGAGAATTCTCAAAAAACTCTAATATATCAGGTGAGTAGTATTTTTTTGGTGTTTTTGTTAGTTCAAAATAGTTTGAGTCTTTAAATAGTTTTTCTTGGATGAAAACTGATTTTTCTTTTTCATAGTCATATTCAAAAGAGAAATTGTTTATAGAGTTTTTAATAAGTGTACTTGTAGGTTTGCCAATAAAAAAATACTTTCTATTTTTAATTATCCAATTGTCATTATATTCACTAAAAGTAAAACTACAATCGTAACATTTAATAGATTTTATGTTTTTATAAGTTGGCGATTGAAAAGTTATACTGTCATATTTGCTATTATAGGATTTGGATTTTAATAATTCTGTAAAATAATAATTATTGCCTATATGTTTTATCATTTTTGTTTTTTCAATAGTTTTAATTTTCTGTTTAAATTCGAAAGTGTTTTTTTTAATTTTTGTGTTATAAACAGCCAATTTATTAGCATTAGAAATCATTTGGACATTGCCATAACTATAAATAATTTCATTTGAATTAGGATTTAAATAAATCTTCCCAATATCATAGGAGACATTAGTTGGTCCTTTTTCTATTAGTTTAAAATTGTTTATTTCTAAGAAATCAATTTTGTTATAACCATATGAAATAACTAAAGTTGAGTTGTCTTTAATTATTATGTCTTTAATGATGTTAGAAGGATGAAACTCTATTATTGAAAATTCATCATTTTCTTTTTTTGGAGCTTTTTGTTTTGGTAACGCTATAGTTTTAGAAAAACTAGGGTTATTAATGTTTAGAATTTTAAATAATCCTTCACTAAACTGTGTGGTATATCCTTTTTTTTCAAAAGGTAAAGCTGGACAAGCAATTAATAACCCTTCTTTTGTAAGATGTATAAAACCTATTGGTTTCTTTTTAAAAAAGGAAAGCTTTGATTTTAAAATATTCAAATTTATGTCATAAATAAAAGCTTCTCCTTTATTAGTTCCAATTATTACATTTTTATTGTCAAAATTAAAATCTAATGCTGAAGTTTCAAATTCGTTTTCTTTTTTTGTTTTTACAAGTCCATCTTCAATAATGTATAATATTGATTTATTTGTAATGTCATAAATCATATCTTCATTACCTGAGTATATTTTTGTAGAAACCACAAAACTTGAGTTGTTATACTGTTTGTAATTTTGTATAAATTCAGGCCATTCAACTTGAAAAATGACTTCTTCTTTACTTGTGAGTAAATTGTATTTTTTTATAAAATGATTGGAACTGTATATGATTTGTCCATCATTTAATAACTGAATAATACCAGAACCTTGTCCATTAGCTCCTTCAAAATGATGTTGAGTAATTATTAGTTTAGAATCATAATCCCAAAGCTTAATATCAAAACCACCAATGCTTTGTACGTCTCCTTCTAAAGTAATAAAGTGCTTTTTGTCTGGACTAATTTTTATGTCGTCTATTCCTCTTTCAAATGATTTTTGTAAAACAGGTTTAGGGTTTTGACCAAAAGTGTTCATTATACTAAAGGATACACAAAAAATCAGTAGTATTATTTTTCTGTACATTTAAAAATGCTTTTTTTATTTAATGAATTGATTACTTACACAGAGCATATCTTTCACAAAGTATAGTTTCTATTTCTGTTTCAGAATGTCCTAATATAGCTAGGTCATTTATAAATGCTTTATAGTCTTTCTTTAGGTTTTCATAAATAGTTCTATCTATTAACTCGAAACTAAAAAAAGGTATGTTATCTAAATTTGGGAATGCTTCAGTAGTAACTGTCCACTTAAAAGTGTCGCTATCGTAAAAAATTGGATTATCATCATATAAAGCAAGCTGTGAACCATTGGTTTCAAGTTTCATAATCTCATCAGTCATGATGTTTTTAATAAAAACATAATACAATGTTGTGTCGTTTTCAGTTAACCAGGTAAGTTTAATTTTTGAGCTTGCTATTTTACTGCTATCAACAGGATGCCTCATTAAGTAATCGCCTCTAAAAACGCCAGCAATTCTAGCTTTATCGCTGCTATTATTTCTTAATTCATCCCAAATATGTTTAAAATAACTAGAAGTAAAATTTGAAGCATTCTGTTTTACTTTAAAGTTTAACAGGTGTTTTAAACTATAATCACCTTCTTTATTTATTAAATAAGTATTTCCATTATTATCAACTGCTGTAAATTCAGCATTAGATAACACTTTTACAATACCTTTATTTAGTAAAGTTCCTTTTTTTAGTGAAGTTTGTAGATTATTAATATTTAAAAGTGATGTGCCTTTTGATTTATAAACACAAAGAGTGTCTTGTGAAAATACAAATTGTATAAAACACAAAAACAATATTAATCTAAAAGATAACTGTCCCATTTAAATCGTTTTTTTAAATAATCTAAAAGATAAACATAAAAATCTATCATCTCTAAACCAAATAATGATAGTACTACAATAGGCGTAATAAATATATATACGTTAAGTCTAAGCAATAAAAGTGCCATATATAATATCGCAACAGAAATAATTAATTGGATAAACTTAATTAATATATCATAAGCTAGCGAGCTTCTTTTATAAAGTCGCATTCCAAAGAGAATGGTAAAGAAACTACAAACGATAGCAATTAGGTATATTATTGTTTTTGGTATTTTTTTAACGAAGCTATTATTAGTAAGCATTTTAATAATATTAGCATGAATAACAACACCAAACATATCTGGAGTAGATCGTCCTGTAAATTTATCGTTTAAAGGTGTGAAATGTTTGTCTTCAATGTCAAAGATATTTCCAGTTGGAGTTCCTAAATATCCAAAAACTACAATGGCATCTTTCATTACAGGAATGGATTCTAGTTCTAATAATTCATCGATATCAAAAGTTATAAAATTATCGATATCACCAAAGTATTTTACAGGAATCTGTTCATCAAGTTTTGAGATGTTCTTTTCTTTAAGTTTGCCAGATTTTTTAGCAATTTGAGTTGCAAAGGATAAATTGTTGTTGTCTTTTACACCAATAAAATTGCGTATTACAGCATCTTGATTAGATAAATTCATATTGATAAAACCTTCAATGTTATTATCACTTTTAAAATAATTGTGATTACTTACTATAGAGTCGTTTTCTAAATAATATGAAGTAATTATATTACTATACTTATAAAGTGTATTTTTTAAAATAGAATCTACAAACGGATTTTTCAGATCCTTAAAAACAATATCTAAACCAACTACTTTGGGATGCTGTTCTTGCACTTTATTAATTGCTTGAGCGATTAAAAATCTATCAGTGTGTTTTACATTTATAATAATTATATTTTTGTCTATTGCATCATTTTCATACAATTTAGAATAGTAAATATCTGTAAAACTAAAATCTTTAAATGCTTTATAAAAAGGATCTAAAACATTAAGGTTAATAAAAAACAACAAAAAAATACCAGATACAACGAGTGTTAAAACTGTACATAATAAGCTGTCCCGCCATAACAATTTTGTGTTTCTGGTAGCCATTTGTTATTCAGTGATTTTTTGAATGGTAGAAGCACCATTTTTTATTATGGCATTTTTATTATCACTTAATATACTTGGAAGCTTATTGATGTATTTACTTTTGTTTCCTTCGTATTCTTCTAGTTGAACGTTAACTTTTAAAACACCATAATTAGATACTTCTTCGATGTCTGAATATATTGGAATATCGTAATACCAAGGCGATAAAATTGGTTCTTTTATCTGGTTGTCTGCTCCATATTTAAGATTTTTAAAATCGTATTCCTGCTCAATTAGAGTTGCTTTCATTGGAGAACCATCTTGAGAGCGCCATTGTCCTTCAATAGAAATCGATACTCTTGCATTTAAATCTTCATCTGAAAATACTTTAGTTTTTGAAAAGAATACACGCAAGCTTTTAAAACTTAATCGCGTTACTCCAGGATTTTCAGGATGACTAACTAGCTCTATTACTGCATGAAAGTTTAATAAATCATCTGTTTCAATACGTATAACATCTTCTAAAGTTAATGCGCCAGATTCACCTCTTGATTTAGGCAAATTGGTGACATCATTTTGTACAACTTGCGTGATACGTTGCTTATCTTCTGTATCTGAAGGTTTAGAATATTTCTTAATATGAATTTCGTTGTATGTTTTTTCTACGGTTCCTAAATCCGTATTGTAGTAATTATTAATAGAAATTGACTGCGAATACGAACTTGTTAAGGACTTTGCAGATTGTTTCGCTAGATAATTTGCACCAAGAAAGAGTCCTTGTAATGCTGTTTCAATCATACCACCACGAGTTGCAGGTTGTTTAAGTTCTACAATAAATTCTTCTTCAGCTTTTATATTAGAGCGTTTGTGTGTTGCACAAGACGTTAAAAGGATTGTAGTGAAAAGTAAAACAAGTGTTTTTTTCATAGTTGTAGCGTTTTAAATATTTAAGTAAGTGGTTAAAAATAAAAAAATAACCATAATAC
>JABDPN010000105.1 GCA_013042715.1 Flavobacteriaceae bacterium
ACGTTTACGAGCAGCATCTACTGCTAAAGCTAATAAATTTTGATCACCTTTTTTAGCAGCTTCAGTTAATTTTGCTAATGCATCTTTAACGTCGTCAGAATTACGCTCAGCTTTAAGTTTATTTAAACGTTCAATTTGTTGGTTTCTAACGGTCTGATTATCTACTTCAAGAATATGTAATGGATCTTCTTCATCTAATACATATTTGTTTACACCAACAATGATATCTTGATTTGAGTCGATTCTTGCTTGTTTACGCGCTGCAGCTTCTTCAATTCGCATTTTTGGAATTCCAGCTTCAATAGCTTTGGTCATGCCACCATGTTCTTCAACTTCTTCAATGAGACTCCAGGCTTTTTCTGCAATGTCTTTTGTTAGACTTTCAACATAATAGCTACCAGCCCATGGATCTACCGTTTTGGTTATTTTAGTTTCTTCCTGAAGATATATTTGAGTATTTCTAGCAATTCTTGCAGAGAAATCTGTTGGTAATGCAATAGCTTCATCTAAGGCGTTAGTATGTAAACTCTGTGTGCCACCAAAAGCAGCAGCAGCAGCTTCAATACATGTTCTAGCTACATTATTAAATGGATCTTGTTCTGTTAAACTCCATCCACTAGTTTGACAATGTGTACGTAAAGCCAAAGATTTTTGGTTTTTAGGATTAAACTGACTTACTAGTTTTGCCCAAAGCATACGTGCAGCGCGCATTTTTGCAATTTCCATAAAATGGTTCATGCCAATTGCCCAGAAAAAAGAAAGTCGAGGAGCAAAAGTATCAATATCCATTCCTGCTGCTAAGCCTTTTCTAATGTATTCTAAACCATCTGCAAGCGTATAAGCAAGCTCGATATCGCAAGTTGCTCCAGCTTCTTGCATATGGTAACCAGAAATACTTATACTATTAAATCGAGGCATATTTTTACTGGTATACTCAAAAATATCTGAAATAATTTTCATGGAAGGTGTAGGAGGATAGATGTACGTGTTACGTACCATAAACTCCTTAAGAATATCATTTTGTATGGTTCCTGCAAGTTGTTCTGTTTTAACACCTTGCTCTTCTGCAGCTACAATGTAAAATGCCATGATTGGAAGTACTGCTCCATTCATGGTCATGGAAACAGACATTTAATCTAATGGAATTTGGTCGAAGAGTACTTTCATGTCTTCCACACTATCTATAGCAACACCAGCTTTTCCAACATCACCAACAACACGCTCGTGGTCACTATCGTAACCTCTATGTGTAGCCAAATCAAAGGCAACTGAGAGTCCTTTTTGTCCAGCAGCCAAATTACGTCTGTAGAAGGCATTACTTTCTTCTGCAGTAGAGAATCCAGCGTACTGACGAATAGTCCAAGGTCTGCGAACATACATAGTGCTGTAGGGTCCACGTAAATTTGGTGCAATTCCTGCAACAAAATTTAGATGTTCTACATCTTTTAAATCGTCTTTTGTGTAAGTTGATTTAACTTTTATTTGTTCAGAGGTTAAAAATGTTGAGTCAGTTTCTGGTTCAACCTTTGAATTTTTAAGTGTTATATTTTGAATATCTTTTCTAGACATGGCTTCTTTTTTAAGATTCGTTTTCAGTTTTTAAACGTTCTTGTTCAACAGCTTCAGCTAATCTTTTCTCTACAATAGGTTCTATTAATGTTTTTCTAACATTAATTTCTACAAAAGGCGATTTTTGTAGTTCGCCATTCATTATGTCTTTAGGATTTGGATGTTTATTTGTTCCTAAAAGTACTTCTTTACCTTTATTAAATAATTCTAATTCTTTTTTAGCAGTTTCTTTAATTTTTCGCTGAATAGTTCCTTCTTTAAGCAAGCTTAATAGTCCACCATTAGCTTCAATAAGTTTTAAGAGATTTAATGCTTTTTCTGAAAATTGACTTGTTAATATTTCAATATAATATGAACCATCTGAAGGATTGTTTACCTTATTGAAGTAACTCTCGTGTTTTAGAATTAGTAGCTGATTTCTACTAATGCGTTCACCAAACTCTGATTCGGTTTTATAAATAGCGTCGTAAGCTAAATTACTTATAGCATGAGCACCTCCAAGAATTGCACTCATACTTTCGGTTGTTGTACGAAGCATGTTTACATTGAAATCATATATTGTTTTGTTTCGTTTTGAAGGCTCTGAAATAATATGACATTTTGCATTACATTTATATTCTGAAGTTAATGCAATCCAAAGTTTTTCAATGGCTCTTATTTTAGCAATTTCAAAGAAATAATTCCCTGCTGTCGCCACTTTAAAAACAATATTCTCACCTATTTTCCCATTTAAATGATTAAGGTATTAATTAGCTTGAGCCAAACTATAAGCTAATTGTTGCACTACATGAGCTCCTGAGTTTTGATATAACGATAAATCAATACTTAATGCAGATTCTATGTTAGTAAATGAAACAATTTTCTCCAGTTCACCATGGTCGTCTTTTAAGTTCGAAAACCAATTTCCAGTTTTTACCAGATTTCCAATAATATCTGTAAGAACATAAAATTTAGCATGATGCTTTTTAGCAATTGTATCAATTTTAGATACGAACTCTGATGAAAGAAAATGTAATTCAAAATAAACAGGAGTTGATGGTAAGTTAATGCCATTAAGAATAGTTTCTAAGTTGCTATCCTTACTTTTTAAAACAAATCTTATGCTTTCCGCTCCATGTTCTAATGCAAAAAGTGCTTTTTTGTTAGCTTCAGCACAAGTAGCTTCATCAATTATTTCATAGATTTTCCATTTGCTCCCTTTTGCGTTTGAGATTTCTGTTAATGTTTTAAAATCTTCTGAATGATAAAATGGTTTAACATCTATACCTTCCAAAGAATTCCAGATTAATGTTTCGTTATAATCTGCTCCTTTAAGATCTGACTGAATTTTTTGTTTCCAAGCTTTTGCAGAAACATCTTCGAATATATTAAATAACGATTTACTCATTACTTTTTGGATTTTTTTATGCTGTCTTCGTATTCTATTAAATAAATTTCCTCGTTTTCTTTTTTCATTTTATAGCGTTCTCTTCCATATTTTTCTACACCTTCATCATTGCTTAAACTCTTTAGTTCTTTTTTGTCTTTATCAATTTCCTTTTTGTAGTATTCTTTTTCTTGTTCAAGTTTGTTAATTTCTTTATTTAATTCTCTGTGTAAGAATAAATTATGAGTGTCAAAAAATAACATCCATATACAAAAAATTATAAGAATAACAATAAATACATTTTTAAATGGACTTAAAAATTTACTATATTTTGTTGGAGATTTTGCCATTATAAACGCTCTGTAATTATAGTTTTAACAACATCTATGGCAACAGTATTGTATTTATTATTAGGAATTATTAAATCGGCATATTCTTTTGTTGGTTCTATAAATTGTTGATGCATTGGTTTAAGAGTGTTTTGATAACGTGATAATACTTCATCTAAATCTCTACCACGTTCTGCAATATCACGTTTTACACGTCTAATTAGTCTCTCATCACTATCTGCATGAACATAAATTTTTATATCGAACATATCTCTTAGCTCAGGATTAGTTAAAATTAGTATTCCTTCAACTATCATAACTTTTCTTGGGTGTGTTAACATAGAATCACCAGTTCTGTTATGTTGAACAAAAGAATATACAGGTTGCTCAATTGTTTTACCAGCTTTAAGATCTTTTAGGTGTCTAACTAACAATTTAAAATCAATAGAACGAGGATGATCAAAATTAATTTTAACTCTTTCGTCAAAAGAAAGGTTAGAAGTATCTTTATAATAGGAGTCTTGAGATATAACTCCAACATTGTTATCTGATAACTCTTTTACAATTTGATTTACAACTGTTGTTTTTCCACAACCAGTACCTCCACCAATACCAATAATAAGCATAGAAATAATTATTAATTCTATACAAAGTTAATATTATTTATTTGTTTAGAAATCAAGGAAATCAACTATTTATTATTGTTTCAAATAAAAATTTACACATTAAAAAAAGAGCTAAAACATTGTGATTTTTAGTGATAAAAATTGCTTGGAATAAAAAGAATATTCTATATTTGCATTCCTTTATTTCGGGGTGTAGCGTAGCCCGGTTATCGCGCCGCGTTTGGGACGCGGAGGTCGCAGGTTCGAATCCTGCCACCCCGACTATTAAAGCTGAACATTTGTTCAGCTTTTTCTTTATAATATCTACTTATATTTTAATAACAACTGTTGATAAGTTCTAGTTCAAATTCACAACAAAATAGTATACTTTTGTTTGTATAAAAAACAAATAAGATGTCAGAACAAATAGAAAAAGTAAAGTGTTTAATTATAGGATCAGGACCTGCAGGTTATACAGCAGCTATCTATGCTTCAAGAGCAAATCTATATCCTGTTTTATACCAAGGAACGCAACCAGGAGGACAATTAACTACAACTAATGAAGTTGAGAATTTCCCAGGTTATCCAGATGGTGTTACAGGACCAGAAATGATGATGCAATTTCAAGCTCAAGCACAACGTTTCGGAACAGATGTAAGAGATGGTTGGATTACTAAAGTAGATTTCTCAGGAGATATCCATAAAGTATGGGTAAATGACGAAAAAGAGATTCATTGTGAAACGGTAATTATATCTACTGGAGCATCTGCTAAATATTTAGGATTAGAGTCTGAGCAAAAGTACTTGAAATTAGGTGGAGGTGTTTCTGCATGCGCTGTTTGTGACGGATTCTTTTACAGAGGACAAGAAGTAGTTCTAGTAGGTGCTGGAGATTCAGCTTGTGAGGAAGCTCATTACTTGTCTAATATATGTAAGAAAGTTACCATGCTTGTTAGACGCGATGTTTTTAGAGCTTCTAAAATAATGGCAGAACGCGTGAAAAAAACCGAGAACATTGAAATTCTATATAATATGAATACTGTTGAGGTTTTAGGTGACGGTCAAGTTGTAACTGGTGTTAAAGCAAAAAGTAATAAAACAGGCGAAGTAATTGATATTCCAGCTACCGGATTTTTTGTAGCTATAGGACATACACCAAATACTAAAATTTTTAAAGACTACCTTAATCTAGATGAAACAGGATACATTGTAAATGTTCCTGATAGTTCTAAAACAAATGTTCCAGGAGTTTTTGTAAGTGGAGATGCTGCAGATCATGTGTATCGTCAAGCTGTAACAGCAGCAGGAACTGGATGTATGGCTGCACTAGATGCAGAACGCTATTTAGCCGCAAAACATGGTTAATAATTAATATATAAATTAAAAAATAATGCTGGAAAGAAATTTTCAGCATTTTTTTTGTTAAAATTTCATTATGTGACATTTGTCACATAATATTAAAAATAATTGTTGGAAATTTGAAATCAATTAGGATATAGAAATCAACAATAATAACTAATACCTAACTAACCCTTTTAGTGTAAAAACAAGCTTTAAGTAATTAAACTTCCCCGAGTTTTAAAGCTTGTTTTTCTTTTTTTAATCAATTATAACTCTTTCTTAAATAATTTTGAAGTATCTGTAAACGCATCAATTTTAATTGCTGGATTACCATAGATATAAACTTCGCAATTTCCTGTAGCATAAATTTTTAATTCATCTATAGCTTGAATGTGAACATCAGAATTAAGTGAACATTTTAATTCGCAGATTTTAGCTGTTAAATTTTTGCCTTTATAATTGGAAGTGTTATCTGCATTAATTTTCAATGTGTCTACATTGCCATCAATTCTTGCAGATGCACGTTCAAATAAGTCAACCTGTAAATTTTCAGCATTAATTAAAGCTTCAAGTTTAGAGTTTTCATCCAATTCTAATGTGGCATTTTTTGTGTTTACATTTAGCTCTACTTTAGCATTTTGACTATTAATATGTTTGAATAAGTCACTTCTTATATTTAAATAGGCTCTAGATGATCCAGTATTTTTTAATAATAGCTCTGTTAGATTTATTGAAGTTGAAGAGGTTACTTCTCCATTGTCCATTGTTTCAATAAAATTGAGTTCTGAGGTATAAGTAATTTTAATATTGAGTTTTTTCTTTGATGTTATTCTTTTTAAAGTCTGAAAGCTTAATGTGCTATCTGAAACTCTAAAATCTATTACATCGTGTAAATTTTCATCTGCTTCTATAAACACAGAAGGTTTTGAGCCTTCTAATAATTCAATTTTAAACTTTTCTCCAACAACAATTCTGTTAAATGTATTAATTGCATATTCGTTAATAATGACGTTTTTATTACCTTTTATTTTTTCCTTTTTTTGAGAAAATGAAAAACATGTAGTTAGTATTAAAGCAATAAGGAAAATGTTTTTTTTATTCATTGTGTTTAAGGTTTTGTTTAACAAATATATGCAAAAACCATCCCAAAATTATTATTTAGGATGGTTTTAAAATGGTTGGTTTTTAAAAAGAATTTGATTGATTATTGTTTTCTTATACTTCCTGATACACCATCATTTTTTGTTATTTTTTCTGGATTACCAGAATATATTATCCTTGCTCCACTTGTAGCTTTTGCAATTAACTCGTTAGATGTATTTACTTTAATTTTTGCTCCACTTGTTGCTTTTACATCACACATTTGAGTGTTTAGATTGTCAGCTCTAATGCTCGATCCACTTGTAGCATCTCCATAAAGAGTATTTGTCTTTCCTGAAATCTCTATTTGACTTCCGCTTGTAGATTTACATTCTATTACATCTGCCAAAACATTTAACTCTACATAGCTTCCACTTGTACCTTTAATTTCCAAAATATCAGATTTTATAGTATTGGTCGAAATAACATCACTACCACTTGAAGCTGATACTTTGTCTAAATTTGTAAAGTTAACCAAGATTGTTTTTGATGAAGCTTTGTGAATATTTTCTTCAGCATAAATGTGTAAAACGTTGTTTTCTACTTTAGTCATAATAATGTCATGTAAGTTCTCGTCTGCTTGAACTCTTATACTAATATCTTGTGCTTGTGTTAATTCCACGTCAAGACCTCTACTTACTTTAACTTGATTAAAGTCTTTTATTTCTCTTTCTATAGTTTGAACATTGCCATCACCATTAACTCCAGGACCAAATCCAGCGTTAAACTGACATGAAGCTAATAAGAATGTTAATATTATTGCGACTATAAATTTTGTTATTGTTGTCATAACTGTTTGTTTTTTTAATTAAATATGGTGTAAAACTAATAGTGTATCTTCATTAAAATAAATACTAATTACTCAATTGTAATTTTTTGATGATGAGTTGTTAATTGTTTTTAGATTTAATTGTAATTCCAGATGAATCGATAATAGTTTTAATGCTTTCGCTTTCACCTAATACACCATCTTCATTAACTTTAATTTTAATATCTGCATCTTTAATTTCGATACCATCTTGATTAATTTTAAGTTTTGAATCATGGTCTTTAATATCAACATTTACTTTAAAAGAATCCTCTTTGGGGCAATCTAAACATATTAAATCGTCCTGAACAACTTTTAAATAATGACCCTCAAAACCGTTATCAAGAATATCTCTATAATGAGTTGAGTTTCTATGAAAAGAATAAGTATTGTCATCTGCAAAGAGTGTTGTCCCTTCAGGTAAATACAATATTACCGTAACATCCTGATCTCTGTATTTATTTTCAGCATCTGTTAAGTAATAACTATTTAATGCTAATTGATTGTCTTCTAGTGCAAAATTAAATTCAATTTTATTTGCACGTTCTTTAGCAGATTGATAGCTATTGCCTCTTGCTGTTTTTTCTATACTTACACTTGCTAATGAATCTTTAGTTGATCTTACAATAAGTCTAACATCT
The DNA here is from genome assembly GCA_013042715.1 of Flavobacteriaceae bacterium. Taxonomy (GTDB): domain Bacteria; phylum Bacteroidota; class Bacteroidia; order Flavobacteriales; family Flavobacteriaceae; genus Site-B15. The sequence goes on from JABDPN010000105.1 coordinate 7,800, forward strand.
GAAGAATATATTTTCTTATTATCAGATTCATCGTAAATAATATCAAAATCGGAGTCACGATGTATATGTTTTGAGTAAGTATCGTTTCCAACCATTTTTACAAATATTGTATCATTGTTTGTTATGTTTATTTCTGTTTTTGTTGTTGTGCTTCCTTCTCTTGCAAATTCTGCAGCTCCTTTAGCAGCAAAAACAGTAAGTAAGATTATGGAAGTAATCCAAAGCCCTAACAAAGTAAAGTTTGCAAGTTTACCTAGTGATTTAATATTCTTAACCAATATTTTCAATCCTAAAATAAATAGGTAAAAGAAAGGAATTCCTACAGCAAATAATGTTAATAATGATACAGCCCAGATAGGTAAATGTGAAGAGTTTAAAACTTCTGCAAAGTCCATTCCTGGAACATGGAATGCATCTGCAACACCTAGTGATAGCAAGCTAATAATAAGACTTATTAATACAGATGCTCCAACAAGCATTAATATAATACCTATAAATTTGGCAAATATTTTAAAGAAAAACATAATAATGTTTCCAAGGGCATCAAAAAACGATCTTGAAGTAGATTTAATATTATTACCTACTTTTTGGTAATCTTGATTTTTCACTTTGTCTGCAACTTCATCAAGACTATCCTTAACATTACTAAACCCTTCTTTTACTTTTTCTTCAATATTAGTAATGTTAACAGGCTTTCCCGACATTGCCAATTTATCTGAAGTAGTTTCAGCGGCTGGCATTAAAATCCAAAGGATTATGTATACAAAAATTCCTGTTCCACCACCAAAGAATAAAGCGACCCAAATTAATCTTATCCATAGCGCATCAATACCAAAGTAGTGACCTAAACCTGCAGATACACCACCTACATAAGCATTATCAACATCTCTAAATAACTTTCTATGAGATCTAGATTTTGTATACTCTTTCTTAGGTTCGTCTTCAAAGATTTCTTCGTCTACAATATAATCTTCTGGTTGCCCCATTATTGTAATTACTTCTTCAACCTCTTTAATAGAGATAACTTGTTTTTCGTTCTGTACACGCTCATTAAAGAGTTCAGCAATTCGTGCTTCAATGTCTGCAATTATTTCATTGCGTCCTTGAGAATCTGTAAACGAACGTTTAATAGCCTCAAGATAGCGTTGTAACTTTTGGTATGCATTTTCATCTATATGAAAAAATGTACCTGCTAAATTTATGTTGACTGTTTTATTCATTTTTATGTTTTTTTTGACTTGTTACTAGGTTTACTGCATTATGCAATTCACTCCATGTTGTGTTTAATTCGCTTAAAAAAAGTTTTCCTGTTTCGGTTAATCCATAATATTTTCGAGGTGGTCCAGATGTAGACTCCTCCCATCTATAATTTAAAAGACCTGCATTTTTAAGACGTGTTAATAAAGGATAAATAGTACCTTCTACAACTAACATCTTTGCATCTTTTAATGTGCCCAAGATCTCTGCAACATAAGCATCTTCATCTTTAAGTATAGAGAGTATGCAATATTCCAGAACCCCTTTTCGCATTTGTGCTTTTGTGTTTTCTATTTTCATGTGTTCATAATTGTTTAATTCTATAGGTTATTTATTAATAGAATTTAAGTTTGTAATAACTGTTCATTTTAATTGATTGATGATTAGTTTATTTTAAAAAATTTATTGTTATTGGATAATTATAAAGTTCTCCACTATTTGCTTTTGTAGTTGCAAGAATGATGAATATAATTTCAAAAATGGTTGCTATAATTGCTAAAAAAACGATTACAATAGCAAAAACTGCAATTTGAATTCCTTCAGCATCACTTATATTCATATTAATATTATGATGCATTCCTCTCCAAACTTCTGGAAAACTTATATGATCTAAAACTCCAAAAATGAATAGAGGGATGGTTAGAGAAGCTATAATAACAGAGTATAGTAAAATACTTAACTGAAAATTAATAGCTTGTTTTCCATGTTTATCTATAAATTCTGATTTCTCTTTATTAAGTGTCCATAATATTAAGGGCATAATAAAATTTCCAAGTGGAAAAACAAACTTAGAAAGTGTAGATAAATGTGTTAAAGCTGCTATATTTTTTTGGTGTGTTGTTATCATGATTTTAAAACATATAGTAATTTCTTATACAAATATATATCTAAAAGAAGGTATTATGCAAAACATAGTAGTATAATTTAACATAAATTTAACAATTGGTAGTCAAAAGTTAAATGTATAACTTAGTATTTCTCTTAAAAATGATTAATGAAAATATCTCCAAGAAAATTAAACCTGTTTTTAATGTTTAAGCTTCCAGCAGCTTTTTTTACAGGAGTAAGAACAAAATATATTGATGATAACAAATGTATCGTCACTGTTAAACATAGATGGATAAATCAAAATCCATTTAATTCAATGTTTTGGGCTGTTCAAGGTATTGCAGCTGAATTAACGACTGGAGCATTAGTGATGCAAAAAATAAAGCAAAGTGAAAAATCTATCTCTATGCTTGTAGCAAGCAATAATGCAACTTTTTTTAAAAAAGCAACTGGAAGAATAACGTTCACTTGTGATGAAGGTTATTTAATTGGCGCTGCTATTAAGAATACAATCAAAACAGGAGAAGGTCAAACTGTTTGGATGCACTCAAAAGGAATAAATGAAGATGGTATTGAAGTATCTCATTTTAATTTTGAGTGGACGATTAAGTTAAAAACACCTAACTAGTAAAAAATACTGAGTGTTTTAGAATAATTGTTTTTAGCAATTTAAAATTGTAACAAAATCAAAGAGAACTCAACTTATAAACATATTAATACAAAAAACATTAAAAATGACAGCACACGAAATTGATTACAGAATAT
>JABDPN010000116.1 GCA_013042715.1 Flavobacteriaceae bacterium
GCGCTCATGAGCTTCATTTTCTTTACTACCAACTCGAGGTTCACCATTTTTAAATTCGGTAAACTTAGGACCATAAGCATGATAAGAGATAAGTTTATCAACATCTCCATCTTTAATACTTTGAACAATCGCTCCCATGGTTTCAGCTACTTCTTGCTGCGCTTCAGGGAATTCATCGTTAATAAGGTCAACGGGTGCTTTACAACTACTAATAAATAGTGTAATTGTTATAATTAATGTAAATACGAGTCTTGTTTTCATGATAATAATGTTTAATAGTTAATAATAATTTTATTGGTTAAGTGATTGATTTAAATCACATTACAAGATTAATCCATAAGCCATTTTATGGCATGTACTATTTTTCCAAAGATTTGGAGTATTTTTGAAATGTTCGATTAATAATATCATTCTTAAATATATTTTTAAAGAGGATTCAAATCTTTTAGGCTAATTACGTTATTCTAGTTATTGGTTTATTGGCGAATGATGTTCGTGAGCGATTTTCCATCCACCATTTGTTTTAACAAATAATAAGGTAATTAGATTATTGATAGTAATTTCCCCATATGTCTTATGCATCAGTCTGAAATCTGAGGCAAAGGTTAAATTAGCTACATTTTCATGAAATACAGCAACTTTTAAAGTTCCATCTATAGGAGCAAATTGTAAAACACCATCTATTTCTAAATCTTCACCAAATAATTGACGTTCATTATGTTCATTACCTGCACTGTCGAAAGATTGTCCTCCATTAAATTCAGTAAACTTGTCTCCATAGGCATGATAAGAGATAAGTTCGTCCATATATTCACCATCATAGCCATGTCCTGCTCCGTTTGTTATACTTGTTGCAATGGCTCCAAAAGTTTCTAAGACTTCTGCTTGTGAATCAGGATATTCCTCGTCAATAACAAAACTATTAGATTCAGATGCTATAGAAGCAGATCCTGATTCTTCAGCATTGTTTTCATCTGCCACATTAGAATGATGTTCATGAACCAACTTCCATTCATTATTTGTTTTAACAAATAATAAAGTAATTAGATTATTGACAGTAATTTCTCCATATGTCTTATGCATCAGAATAAAATCTGAAGTAAAGGTTAAATTTGCAACATTTCCATAATATACAGCAACTTTCAGCGTTCCCGGGAGAGCTGCAAATTGTATTACTCCATCTTCTTCCAAATCTTCACCAAATAACTGACGTTCATTATGTTCATTGCCCACACTATCGAAAATCTGTCCTCCATTAAATTCAACAAACTTGTCTCCATAGGCATGAAAAGAGATAAGTTGGTCCATAAATTCGCCATAATATCCATGTCCTGCTCCGTTGTTTATACTTGTTGCAATGGCCCCAAAAGTTTCTAAGACCTCTTTTTGTTCTTTTGGATATTTCCGATGAATTTCAGATGAACCATTGTTACCATATGATTTAGAAGCTATTTTTGATTGTTGTACATTCTCAACGTAGTCTGAACATCCAAAAAATAATAGTGATGTTAGAAATACTGTTAATACTAGTTTTGTTTTCATAATATTATATTTAATTGGTTAATAGCCGAAATCTGTATGTTTTAAGTAATTGAATAAAAACACATTACAAGGTTACTACATTTGCTTTGTCAAGGCCTGTACTATTTTTCCAAAGGCTTGGAATATTTATGAAAAGTAAAATTTAAGTTGAACTATTATTGCAAATTTGAGACGAAATAGTGCAAATACACTTATTTTGATACTTCGCTTGGTGAAAGTCCAAATTCATCTTTAAAAGCACGACTAAACCAGGAAGGGTCTTTAAAACCAACTTCGTAAGCTACTTCAGAAACTGTTTTCTCTGTTGTTGATAGTAACTCTTTAGCGTATTGAAGTCTAATGGAACGAATAAAAACTGCTGTCGATTTTTCTGTTATAGCTTTGATTTTTCTGTATAATTGTGATTTACTAATAAGTAATCTTTTTGCTAGATCTTCAGATCCAAAATTAGAATTACTAATATCTTCTTGAATTAGTTTAACAGCTTTTTGAATAAACTGTAATTTAGGATCTGCACTTTGCCTTTTTAGTATGGTTTTAAATCCGTCATTTTGAATTTTATTAATCAGTTTTTTGCGTAGTGAAACCAACTGATCTAATCTTGTAAATAATTCTTCTTTATTAAAAGGTTTTGCTAAATAGGCATCGGCACCATGAGACAGTCCTTGAATTCGATCCTCTACACCTGCTTTAGCAGTTAAAATGATAATAGGAATATGATCTGTACGTTCGTCAGATTTCAGAGTTTCACATACTTCAAAACCATCTTTACCAGGCATCATTACATCTGAAATAATGATATCTGGAATTTTATCTAAAGCCATTTCAATTCCTTCAATACCATTAATGGCATGAATGGTATCATATTTATTTTTTAAACATGTTTTTAAATAATGAGCAACATCCATATTGTCTTCAACAATAAGCACTAAAGGTAATTTAGAATCTGATTTAAGAGTTTGCTCAATTTTCTTGGATGAAACATTAACTTTTGGCGTGGTTGGAATATCATCAACTTGAACTTTTGCTATTGAAGGTGCATTTCTTGTTATTGGAATATTCAGGCTAAATTCACTTCCTTTATCAAGCTTGCTTTTGGCTTCAATGGTTCCATTCATTAGCTCTACCAGTTCTTTTGTCAAAGCAAGACCAATTCCTGTACCTTCATGTTTGCGTATGGTTGATGCATCTGTTTGATAGAATCTGGTAAAAATATTGGGTAATTCATCTTTTGGAATGCCTACCCCATTGTCCTTAATTTTAATGAACAAATGAGATTCATCTTTTATTTCAACTTGTTTAATATGGACAATTATTTTACCATATTCTGGTGTAAACTTAATGGCATTAGAGAGTAAATTAGAAATAACTGATGTGAGTTTGTAACCATCAAAATCCATTAATAATGAATCTATTTCAGAATAGATAGTTAAGTTAATTTTATTTTCTTCTGCAAAAGAACTAAAACTCTCACTTAAATATTTTAGGAATGGGATAACATCAGATTGAACTAATTGTAATTCCATATTTCCACTTTCTATTTTTGATAAATCAAGCATCTCGTTAACCAAATGCAATAAACTCTCACTATTGCGTTTAATCATTTCTAATGAATTTTCAATATCATCAGTTTTGCTGCTTTTAAAATTTGATTTTATGGAATCTGTCATGCCTTTAATAACAGTTAAAGGTGTTCTAAATTCATGAGTAATATTTGTAAATAAATTATTTTTAAATTCATTTACTTCACGAAGGCGTTTGCTTTCAGATGCTGCCAACTTTTTAGAAAGCTGAAAACGATAAATTCTATTAGTTAAAAAGCCGATAAGAATAAAATATATGGCATATGCCCACCACGAACTCCACCATGGAGGATGAATTGTAAATTGAAGCATATTGTATTCATTGCTCCAAACGCCATCGCTATTTGATGCTTTTAAATGAAAATTATAAGTATCTGGTGATAAATTAAAAAATCGGGCTGTGCGTTCATTTCCAACATTTACCCAATCTTCATTTATTGGTGTTAGTTTGTATTGATATGAATTATTAGTAGCATCAGAATAATGTAATCCTAAATAGTTTATTTCGATGTCATTTTGGTTATAAGAGAATTCAAGTGGTTCTGTTTGATTACGCCCTGATAAGTAATCTTTATCAGAAACTAATAATTCACTTATAGTCAATTTTGGAGCATAAGGATTTTTTAGAAATTGATTAGGATAAAAAGAATATAGTCCATTATTAGAACCAACATATAACAGACCGTTACTCGCTTTAAAGATTCCTGAGTTATACCTTTGCTTTGGTAAGCCTACAGTTGAGATATTACCAGTTTTAGTATCAAATTTGGCAGGGCCAATTCGGGTGCTAACCCAAACTATGCTATTTTCACCTTTAGTGATATCTACTGCATCGAGACTAGGCAGGCCATCTTTTTTCGTATATTGAATATAAGATTTATCGATTGGATTTAAATGAATTATTCCTTTTTCCCATGTACTAATTAATAACCAGTCATTTTCATCAACTAAGAGATTATACATTTTAAACCCTTTTAAAAAAGGAATGAACTTTTCTTCCTCTCGATCATACAGGTATAAAGTACCTTCGTTGGCAAAATCTGATGCCCAAACATTTCCGTTGGAGTCAATACGAACAATATTGAGATAAACATCTTTAGATGTATTCGTGTCATTTTCAACTTTAAATGGTATGAATTCCTTCTTGTCCTTATCAGATCTAAAAATACCGCCAGGACCTGTTCCTAACCATAAATAACCTTCCTTATCTTCTGCTATAGCGTAAACAGTATAACTAAAATCACCGCGTCCATCATCATCTCGTGTTAATCTAAAATTTGTAAACTCACCACTTTTTATATTCATCCGATCAAGACCACCATTTCCATCTTGAAAGCCATAAGCACCACCATTTCCTAATCCTATCCAAAGTGTATTTTTGTTTTCCTGATAAAGAGTACGTACCCATTTATGACCAATGCTTTTATCATCATCTTCATCATGAAGATAGTTTGTGATCTCGTTGGTCTCCAAATTTAATTTACTTAGAGAAGTTTCTTGAGAAATCACCCATAATATTCCAGGGTTTAATTCTGATTCATATGCTCTTTCTACATTAGTGAAATTTTGATTCACTTGAAATTCTCCAGCATAAATATCAGTTTTAAATAATCCACCACCCATTCCAGCTCCAAGCCATATATTCCCTTGTCTATCTTCATAAATAGACCAGAATACTTGTGGATTAACTAGATTGAAACTAAAGAAGTTATTAGTTTTTGTTCTAATGTTATAGTTATTTACACCTTTACCAGTTGTTCCAATCCAATAATCTCCCAATTTATCTTGATGTATTAGATTAACATGAGGTTCCTCTCCAAAAACACTTTCTTCAGAATAAGGAGCATGCAATATATTTGGATTATTTTCTTGTGAAATAATTCGCTTCAGGTTATCATTTTTAGGATCATATATATGAAGTCCAGACTTGAAAGTTCCTATTAATATTTGACCTTGCTTGTCTTCATAAAGAGCCCTGATTTTATTATCTATAAGGCTATTACTATCTGAAGTATTATGCAGAAACCATTCCGTTTTTTCGGTAGCTATGTTATAACGAATCAAACCAGAATTTGTTCCTATCCATAAGTTATTACTTTGATCTACTAACAGATTACCAATACGATCTTTGATATTTAATTTAGAATCATATGATTCAGGAAGTATTCTTGAAAACTCATTTCGTGATCTATCATACCGAAATAAACTTCCATTTTTTGTACCAATCCAGATATTGTTATTCTTGTCTTCAGTTATTGACCTTATCATGGTCATCGAATTATTTCCAATTGTAGATGGGTAATTTTCGATACAATCGCATTCTGGTTTGTAAATACCTACACCAGAATTAGCGCCAATCCATAAGATATTTTGAGAATCAACAAATAAGGCTCTTACATAGTCATTGCTAACTGTAGTAGAATCACTTTTACTAATATTATATTTTTTTCCTTTAAATCCATCATATCTAATTAGTCCTAAATTGGTATCCATCCACATATAACCTTGAAAATCTTGAGAAATATGATTTACATCGTAAACTGCCTCACCATCGATTTCTATTTTTACTTTTTCAAAATTATTTTCAAAGGATTGAGCAAGAGTATCAAAACTTATTAAACTTATCACACATGAAAAGAGGTATTTCCCAATACTAAATCTTATTGAATTTTGGCCGTAGCATATTCTCAATATTGCAAATAAGTTTTTACATGTGATATAGAATAATATCGTTAGTTTCAATTTAAAATTTTAAATTATTTTTGGTTAAAAAATGAAGTTATAACCCTTTTATTCTCATCTAAATATAGAAAACTTATATTTAAGTATGTTTCCTATATTGTTGAAGATCTATTATTGAGAATAAAAAGGCTTACAATGTGTAAGCCTAAAAGTTGCTAATATTACTATTGCAAACTATTACTAAGCAAACTAGTTTTTAATAAATTTAATGGTTTGTCCAGTATCAAATCTTAATACATAAATGCCATTAGAAAAGTTCTGGATATTAATTTTATTATAATTATTTATAGTTCCTTCAAGTACTATTTGTCCAAAAATATTGAAGATACAGTAATCCTTTCTGTCTTGTAAACCACTAATAGTAATCAAATCTGTTGATGGAATAGGATAAATTTTTATACTTTCTTTTTCTACATCTATAATACTCATAGTTGTTGAAGTGCCATCTCCAGCAAAAACACCAGCTGGATTACATGCATCTGGAGTCCATGGTGATAAGCTGGTAGCAGGAGGATAAGGTGTATCTAGATTGTTGTGGCTTCCAACAACAATTGCCCCTGTATAATCTTCTGCAGTTAATTCCCATCTTGTTCCTGTCCATAAAATAGTATATAAACCTCCTGGAGATGGTTCTGGATCATGAAAGAAGGAAGGTCTACCATTTACGTCTCCATTATAGATATAATCACCATCAACAAGATAAAAACATGAGCCTGTAACTGATACTGTTTGAGCGTTTAAATAATTAAAACAAAAGACTAAAATTGTTAAACAAAGATAAAGTTGTTTCATAATAAAATAATTTACAAGAATTTCTATTTAGATTAAAAAATTATCAACGTATATATCGTTTGGTAAATGGATTGTTATCCATCCAAATATTATAATTGAGGAAGAAAAATAAATATACTTACTTAAGAAGTAAGAAGTTATGATATAAATCATGTTTTAAAATTATATTTCAGTAACCCAATGAATTGTAATTATTGAGCAAAAAAAAAGGAACTACAATTAGTAATTCCTTTTCAATTATTTGTATTTGTAAAAGAGTTAATCAAGTATCTCAACTATTAAAGAATCTTCAGTTTTAGTAACTTTAGTTAAACCATGTTTAGCCAATCCTTTTATACCTTTATCCCAGCCTTTGTTGCTTAATCCTGCTTGAGATTTAAGCGCAACTAAACTCATTGATTTCTCATTTTTAAGGATTTCAAAAATTACTTTTTCGTTATCACTTAACTCAACTGCTTTTTTCTCAGGTTTCATTTGAGGGAAGAACAACACTTCTTGGATACTTTGATTGTTGGTTAAGAACATAATAAGTCTGTCCATTCCTATTCCCATTCCAGAAGTTGGAGGCATTCCATATTCTAAAGCACGTAAAAAGTCGTAATCTATAAATTCAGTTGCTTCGTCATCTCCTTTTGCAGCGAGTTTTAATTGATGTTCAAAACGTTCGCGTTGGTCTATTGGATCGTTTAATTCTGAATATGCATTTGCTATTTCCTTACCACAAATCATAAGTTCAAAACGTTCTGTTAGTTCTGGATTTTCGCGATGTTTTTTACATAATGGACTCATTTCTTTTGGATAGTCAATAATAAAAGTGGGTTGAATGTAATTGCCTTCACATTTTTCACCAAAGATTTCGTCAATCAACTTTCCTTTTCCCATAGTTTCATCAACTTCTAAACCTAAATCTTTTGCTGCTTGACGTATTTCTTTTTCAGATTTTCCTAGAATATCAAATCCAGTGTATTCTTTAATAGCTTCTGCCATTGTTACTCTTGGATAAGGTGCTTTGTAATCAATAACATGGTCTCCATAAGTAGCTTTAGTAGCTCCATTTACAGCTATTGCACAATGTTCAAGTAGTTTTTCACAAAAATCCATCATCCAGTTGTAGTCTTTATAGGCTACATAGATTTCCATTGCAGTAAATTCTGGATTATGGGTTCTATCCATACC
>JABDPN010000117.1 GCA_013042715.1 Flavobacteriaceae bacterium
TACATATGCTAATATTTCAGCTATTGGAGACTTTTATCTTAATCCAACTTTGCCTGGTGTGACCATGTCGTATTCTGAATTAAATTTCCTAATGGCAGAAGCTGCTAATGAAGGATTAATTTCTGGAGGAATAGCTATGGCTAACAATTATTACAATGAAGGTATATTATCTAGTATGGCTTGGCATGGTCTTGATGGTAGTGCTTATATAACACAGGAAGGTATTTCATTTACAACTCAAGCAGACGGTAGAACTAAAATTGGGACTCAAAAATGGATTTCTTTATTTGGACAAGGTTATGAAGCATGGACGGAATGGAGAAGAACAAAAGTTCCTGCATTAAGCCCTGTTATTGAGTCTGACCCTCAAGTTGGAGAAATTCCATCTCGTTATTATTACCCTACTACAGAACCTTCTTTTAATAGTGATAATTATCAGGCGGCATCATCGAGTATTGGTGGAGATTTATTAACTTCCAAATTAATTTGGCAATAAAATAAAAAAATGATTATGAAAACATTAAAAAATTTATTCCTTTCATTGTTTGTAATTGCTTTTGTAGCATCATGCGAAAATAGCACTCTTATAGACGATAGTGAGGATTTACTAACTGGAAATGCTATTACTGGTGGGTTGCTTAGTTTTGATAAAACTTCAATAGGCTATGTAGTAGGTGATGGTGCAGTATACACTGCTTCAGGAAGCGTGTACCAAGGAAATGTACAGACGACAAGTATCGATGTCTATAAAAGTTTCACTAGTTCCACCACAGGTGAGTCTACTAATGAAGAATTGTTAGAATCTATAACAATTAGTAATACAGAAATTGGTCAGTCTCCAGCTTTTGCAACATCTTTTAATTATGAAGATTTAATCTCTGGATTGACATTAAGTGGCAATCCTTTACCAACTAGCGATGGTGCGTTAAGTATTGGAGACACCTTTATACTTAGGTTTGTTTCTACATTATCGACAGGAGAAAAGGTAGCTAACGGATCTACTGTAAAAGTATCTGTAGGAACTAGGTTTGCTGGATTATACAGACCAGTCTATGGAGAATATTACAGAATAGGTGTTTTAACTTATACAACTGCAGATTGGGAAGCATTTTGTCCCGTAACTGCAATAGAATCAGTAGACGCTACTACTTACAGAGTAGTTGAATATTTTGGTCCATTTAGTGGTAATGAATGGTATTTTCAAATAGATGAGAATGATAAAATCACTTATCCTGATGAAACTCCAGATGGTGATGCACAATTAGGAAATGGACAACCTTTTATTACTTGCGAATCCAATGCTTCTGATTTTGCCAATGACGGTTTACCTTGTGGTTCAGAATCAAATTTTGTTGTAAAAGATGATGTAAATGGTGCAGACCAATTACATATGACCTTTGGTTATTTTACAGGTGGCTCTGGTCCAAGAACATTCTATCAAATTTTAGAAAAAATTGTAGATTAATTTTAAAAAATAATTAAATGAAAAATAAAATATATAAAATAGCTTTAGTTTTAAGTGTATTTCTTTTTGCTTTAGCTTGTGATGAAGACACATTTTCAGATGACAGTACTGCAGTAGTTACAAGTCCTACATTAACTGTATCGTTAGATTTTGGCAATTCTGTTACTCTTGTTGAAACAGAAGCTACGTATGGATTTACCGTTACTTTAAGTGATGCTCAGGTAACAGATGTAAGAGTAAATTTAACTCAAATTGATGGTGATGCTACTGAAGGTGAAGATTTTTCTTTCCCACACAGTGTTACAATTCCAGCAGGATCTACATCGGCTTCAGATGTGATTTCTATTCATGAAGATGATCTAATTGAAGAAACTGAGACAGCAGTAATTAAAATAACTACTGGAAATGAAGCTAATGTAGCTAGCATAAATGGTGAAACTGTTACTTTTAACATTCAAAATCTTGTAGATGGTGATTTGGCTGTTGGTCTTGATTGGGCTGCAGCATCATTAGTTACTGACAATGCAGGTAATGAGATTGATCCTCATGATTTGGCAGATTTAAGATTAGTTATTTCAACTACTCCAGATAATACAGGTGATGTTGGTGTTGCTGATGGAAGTGGCTCAGAATCCTTTGTTTTATCGTCAATGGAAGCTGATGGAGACTATTATATAGTTGCGGACTTTTATGATGCCCAATCTGATATTCCTTCAGATTTAAATTTAACAGTGCAATTTGATCAAGTTGGGGTTATTAATCATCAAACTCATGAATTTGCATCTGGATTAAATACAACAGATTTATGTGCAGATTTGTATGTTGTCTTGGCTAAAGTGACTAAAACAGGAGGTTCCTACGCATTTGAGGAAATTGGAGAAAAAAGTGCTGTAGATTTTTCACCTTATGTAGGCACTTGGTCTGGTGAAGGAACCTGGAATATTTATTTTGGTTATACATCTGATATCGTTACAACTCTTGATACAAATGGTGATCTATTAGTAAATGGTGTTTCATTTCAATGGTTCGAAGGCTGGTGGGGTGAAGTAATTGTAACAAACGAACCTGTAAGAATAACTAGTTTTGATCCTTGTACAGGTAACTTTGAAATTTCAGAGCAATTCTATTGTACGACAACATGGAATGGAAATCCACAACCAGAATATGGGATGAGTGCAACTGGTACTTTAACCAACGGTGGCGGAGTGATTTCTATGCAGATTTTCCCTACATTCCACCAAGGTGGAGGAACTTTTAGTGGACCAGAATTTGGAGGGGTTCCATTTGAAGAAAATGTGACTTTAGATTAATAGATCTAAAAATATGTAAAAAAAAACCACTTTTATTGAGTGGTTTTTTTTTTACATATTCTATTTTTTTTAAAACAATCACAATAATAATATTGCTATGCATGCATAATACATGCCTTTTTGTTAATATTCTCAATTTTTAAGACTAAAAAGTTGTATTATTAACTTTTTATTATGATTTTTGGGCAGACTAATTCAAATAAATTATAAAAAATGAAAACAAAGTTTAGTGGAATTTTAACGCTATTACTGGCGTTTGTAGTGCAAATAACGTTTGCACAACAACAAACAGTCTCTGGTGCGGTTACCGATGAAAACGGTGAGCCTTTACTTGGAGCTTCTGTTATTATTAAAGGTACAACAACTGGTACTACTACTGATTTTGATGGTTTATATTCAATAAATGCTAACATGGGTGATGTGTTAGACTTTAGTTATGTTGGATATGCTACTCAATCAATTACTGTAAGTGGGTCAACCATTGATGTACAAATGGTACCTGACAATGCACTTGATGAAGTAGTAATTGTTGCATTTGGTGAAAAGAGAAGGGAAGAACTTACATCAGCAGTATCTGTTGTGACAAGTGAAGATCTTGCAAAACTATCACCAAGTACATCTGTAGATAACATGCTTCAGGGTGTGGCTCCGGGTGTTCAAGTTGTAGCAGGAAATGGTAAACCAGGTCAAACTGCTTTTGTTAGGGTTCGTGGTATTGGATCAATTAATGCATCCAGTGCACCTCTTTACATTATAGATGGTGTCGTTGCACCAAATCTTAATTCTGTAAATCCTAATGACATTGAAAGTCTTTCAGTTCTTAAAGATGCTGCAACAGCTTCACTTTACGGATCTAGGGCAGCAAATGGTGTGGTTGTTATTAAGACCAAAACAGGAAGAAAAAATAGAGCAGCACAAATAACTTTAAGCTCTCGAGTTGGATGGGGACAAAGAATTCAGGATAACTTTGAGATGATGAATACTGCTCAAAAAATTCAATATGAAAGAGAATTGTCTGCATTAGGTGTTACTAATGCTCAATCACTTCCTGGTGCTCAAGCAACAACTCAAGAAGAATATGAATACTTAGTTTCTCTTGATACAGATTGGTTTGACACATTATTGAGAAATTCATTTATTCAAAATAATGCGCTTTCCATAACAGGTGGTAGTGAAGATCTTTCTTATTTCTTAAGCCTTGGTCACGACCGTAATACTGGTATTATTCGTGACGTTAGTGGATTTGAGCGTTTAAATGCAAGAATGAATATTAATTATCAAGCCAAAGATTGGTTAGAGATTAGTACTAACGTTAGTGTTACGACTACGACATCTGATGAACCAAGAGATAGAAATAACGTACAGAATCCTTTTAGAGCAATGTACGATTACAATCCATACGAAACTAAATACGTAAGAGATGCTCAAGGTAATGTTGTTCTGGATGAAAATGGAGAACCAGAATTTAATTTAACAAGAGCTGGATTCTCTATTTCTGAAGCTTTACTAAACAACCCAGAAAGTGAAAATAGAACATTTATAATTGGTGGTTTAACTGCTAAGGCTAAATTAACAGAAAACTTTACAAATACGTTTAGAATTGGTGCAACCAAAACAGATTTCAGAAGAGAATATTATTATAAACCAGGATCCGTTCTTGATGGATATGTTGGAGATGCTGACAATCCAGGAGGTAAAACAGATAATGGATCATTTAATCTGGATTACACGCTTTCTAACCTGTTATCTTATAACAAGGTTTTTGGAGAAAAACATGATGTAACGCTAACTGGGCTTTTTGAATTTAATAAAAGAAGCTTAAGAACATATAGTCTACGTAGTATTGGATTCTCTAATCCTGACCTTTCTGTTCAAGCTGTTGCGGCGATACCTGAAGCGGTATCTACCAATTTATTTGAAAGAGCATTATTGTCTTATGGTGGATTCTTAGACTATAACTATGACGGTAAGTATCTTGCAACTGCATCTATAAGACGAGATGGTTCTTCAACTTTTGGTCAAAATAACAGATTTGGAGTGTTCTGGTCTGCTAGTGCAGCTTGGAATATTTCAGAAGAAAATTTCTTAAAAGACAGTAATGTAATTGACAACCTTAAGTTACGTGCATCGTATGGTACTTCAGGTAACAGTAATGGTCTGGCTAGTTATGGCGCACTTGCTACTCTAGGTTTTGGAAGCTTGAATGGTCAAGGAACTGCAATTCCAACAGATAATGGTAACCCTAATCTTGGATTTGAGGAAAATATTATTTGGGGTATTGGTACAGAATTCTCATTATTTAATAACAGAATATCTGGTGTTATTGACTACTATGAAAGAACAACATCCGACCTATTACTTGACGCACCACTACCAGCATTAGGAGGTGAGCCAGATGGTAGTATCTTTAGCAATATTGGAGAGATGGTCAATAAAGGTGTTGAAATTCAATTGAGAGGAGATATTATTAAAAATGAAGATATGACGCTTACCGTTGGAGGTAACATCGCGTTTGTTGATAATGAAGTAACGCAATTAGTTCCTTCAGCATCTAATCCTGACGGAGATGATATTCTTAGAAATGGTGGAACAATTATAAGAGTTGGTGAAGAAATTAACACTTTCAACCTTGTAAGATGGGCTGGTATAAATCCTGCAAATGGAGAGCCTTTATTCTATGATGCCGATGGTAATGTTACTAATGTATATGATGCTAATGCACTTGAAGTATTGAGTGGTAAATCACCACTTGCTGACTTTGATGGTGGTTTTAATGTGTTTTATGCATACAAAGGATTCGATCTTACTGCAGATTTCTATTTTAAAGTAGGTAATTATATCCAAAACTTTATGGAGTCTAATATGTTAAGTGATGGTGTAAGTGTTGATGCAAATCAGCGTTTAGATGCATTTAACTACTGGAGACAGCCAGGAGACACAAATGTACTTCCTAATCCAATTTATGGTAATGAGGCTCAAAATAGCTCAGACAGATGGTTACAGAAAGGCGATTATGTAAGATTGAGAAACCTAACATTAGGCTATAATATGCCAAGTGAATTTACCAAACAAATTGGTATTAGTTCTCTAAGATTATTTGTACAAGGACAAAACCTATAGACATGGGCTCCTTACTTTAATGGAGATCCAGAAGTAGGTATTGGTAGTGGTGAAACAGGTAACAATGTTGGCTTTGGTAACTACAACTTATATAGTTATCCTCAAGTACAATCTGTATCAGTAGGTGTTGACTTAAAATTTTAAAAAAAATTAAACATGAAAAATATATTTAAAACCTTAATTTTTGTAATTGCTTTAGTAGCTTTCAATGCTTGTGATAGCGAACTAGAACAATTACCAAATGACTCACTTTCTCCTGATAGTTTTTATACAAATGTTTCAGATTTTGAAACAGCAACGAGAGGTGTTTATTCCGCATTTTTAGGTGGAACTTACTATGGAGGAAGCCTTCTAAGTAGACCAGATATTATGACTGATAACGTAATACTAGCTCCATCAGGGCGACGTTCAAATCAGAATTTCTATGAGTGGAGACATGCACCAAACTTAGCTTGGGGTATGTTGACGTCTCCGTATATTGCAACAAATAGAGCAAACTTAATTTTAGACAATTTAGATAATTTATCAGCAGGACCAGAAAAAAATAACTTTGAAGGTGAAGCTAGAGCTGCAAGAGCCTTAGCGTTATTTGACATGTGTAAGGTTTATTCTCAGATTCCTACACAATCTTCTGGTGCAAGTGCTAGTTTAGGTATACCTGTAATTGTTGAATTAGATCCTAATATTAGAAAACTAAGACCAGCTGTTTCAGAATCTTATGATTTTATAATTAGTGAATTAGAAGCTGCAAAGGGATTGATAAATGCAGATAATGGTTCAGGTAGACTTAATAGAAATGCCGTTAATGGTCTGTTAAGTAGAGCTTACCTCTACAATGGTCAATATAGCGAAGCTATTAGCGCAGCAAATGCTGTAGCTGCTAGCATAGCTTCTATTTCTCAATTCCCAGGAATATGGACTGATTCTAATAACTCTGGTGTATTATTTAAAGTTGACCAGGATAGAGTATTAGATGGTATTGGTATCGGAATTGAATGGAGCCAATCTGTAGGTGGAGATATTATACCTGAGTATGTGATGTCTTTCGAATTATCTAACTTATATCAATCTAATGATGTAAGAAAGAATGCTTATTCACAAGTTTTACCAGATCAAGAAGGTAATCTTTATAATGCAATCACTAAAATGTTTGGTGAAACCGGACAAAATAACGGAGCTGTTGATGCAAAAGTTATCAGAGCAGCTGAAGTTTATCTTAACAAAGCTGAAGCACATGCTATGTTAAATCAAGACGCTCAGGCATTAGCAGCACTTGATATGGTAAGAATGAACAGATATACAGGATTTACTTCTGGTGGTGAAACTGGAGCAGCACTTCTGGATGCTATTAAATTAGAAAGAAGATTAGAGTTGTTTGCAGAAGGACACAGATTATTTGACGTAAAAAGATGGGGAGAAGGTATAGTGAGATCTGCAACAGATGGTGAATTCTCTGATGGTACAGGAACACCTCCTGCATTTACAACATTACCTGCTGGAAGTCACTTATTCGAGTTACCTATTCCACAGGCTGAAATAAACGTTTTTCCAGAGTTCCAACAAAACCCTGGATATTAATATTAAAAAAAATTAGACATGAAAAAATACATATATTTATTTATGACGGTTCTGTTCATTACCTCGTGTAGTGAAAAAGACATGGAATATAACAACCTTAATTATGATTCTACTAAATATGTAGTTTTCGCTAGTGGTGAATTATCTGTAAATGAATTGGTTAATGAGCCAATTGAAATAGAGGTTCTATATGCTGTAGCTGGAGATATTGGAAATGTATCCATACC
>JABDPN010000122.1 GCA_013042715.1 Flavobacteriaceae bacterium
GTGTAGATATACCTCAAGGTTTATCTCCAAATAACGATGGTTATAATGATTGCTTAATACTAGATCATTTAGAAGACAGAGACGATATATCTAAAGCGGTTGTATTTAATCGTTATGGTACTAAAGTTTACGAGTTAAATGATTATGTTGATCAATGGTGTGGAACAAATCAAGATGGTGAAGTATTACCTGTAGGTACTTATTTCTATATCATCTATTTTAATTCACCTAGAGAACCAATAACAAGTTGGATTTACTTAAACTACTAATAACCATTAAGAACTAAATAATGAAAAAAATATATATCATACTAATTGTAATCTTGTTTGCATTTCAATCTAATGCACAACAAGACCCTCAATACACACAATACATGTATAATATGAATGTTATTAATCCAGCTTATGCTGGAACTACCGAAGGTTTAGCTGTTGGTGCTCTTTACAGAAGCCAATGGGTTGGACTGGATGGTGCACCTAAAACAATGACATTCTCAATTCATTCACCTGTAGGAGAAAAAGTAGGTTTAGGTCTATCTCTTATTGCGGATGAAATTGGACCTATTAAAGAAACCAACGCTTATGTTGATTTCTCTTATACAATTCCTGTAGGAATGGAAACTAAACTTGCTTTTGGATTAAAAGGAGGTTTTACTTTCCATGATATTGGAATTAGTGAAGATCAAATTAATCTTATTGATATGGGAGATCCATTTTTTGCTCAAAACATAAATGAGACTACTCCTAATATTGGAGCTGGAGTTTATTTTTACAAACCAAACAAATATTATATTTCAGCATCCATGCCAAATATTCTAAATTCTGTTCACTTAGATGCAAACGGAACAAATTTAGGTTCAGAAACTCAACACTTATTTGGTGCAGCTGGTTATGTTTTTGATTTATCAGAAAATTTTAAATTGAAACCTCACGCAATGGTTAAATATGCATTTGATGCTCCTGCGAGTTATGATTTAAACCTAAATCTTTTTATGTATGACATAGTAGAAATAGGTGCTGGTTATCGTCTAGACGATTCTTTTAGCGGAATGATTAATTTTTCTATCACTCCTAATTTAAGAGTTGGATATGCATACGATGCAATACAATCTGGTCTTGACATTGTTACTAATGCTTCACACGAAGTATTCTTAAACTTTGACTTGAATTTCCCAAGAAAAGTTTCACGTTCACCTCGTTATTTCTAATCAGTTAAGCTAAAAATATTATGAAAAATATAATAAAACTTTTTACAATCGCAATGTTGAGTTGTTTAAGCTTAACTGCACAGAACTCAGCTACTAAAAAAGCAGATAAACATTTTGCACGATATGAATTTTTAAAAGCTGCAGAAGATTATCAAAAACTTATTACTAATGATAAGGCAGACACGTATGTTTACACTAAACTTGCAGACTGTTATTATAATATCTTTAACACTGTTGAAGCTGAAAAATGGTATGCAAAAGCGTTAGAAACATCTGAAAATCCAGAAACTATTTACAAGTATTCTCAAATGCTTAAAGCTAATGGTAAATATGAAGAATCTAATAAGTGGATGGATAAATTCGCAAGTATGCGTCCAGGAGATGATAGAGCTACAGCTTTTAGGAAAAATCCTAATTACCTTCCTAAAATATTAGAAAAAGGAAAGAAATTTAATTTACAAGATGCTGGTGTAAATACAGCAACGTCTGATTTTGGAGGCGTTTTACAAAATGGTAAATTATATGTTACTTCAGCAAGAAATAATGCAAGGAAAACATATGGATGGAATGAACAACCTTATTTAGATATTTATGAGTTTACAGTTGCCGATGATGGCTCTTATCAAGGTGGAGCTTTAATGGGTAAAAGAATAAATACAAAGTATCATGAGGGTCTAGTTTCTTTTAGTCCTGATGGAGAAACAATGTATTTGTCTCGAGAAAGTTTTTACGATAATTTATATGTAAAAGATTCTCTTAAAAATAGAAGAAGTGTAATAAACTTATATTCTACAACAAAGTTGTCAGATGGATGGAGTGAAGTAACACCTTTGCCTTTTAATAGTGCTAATTATTCTGTTAAAAATCCTTCAGTAAGTGTAGATGGAAAAACTTTATATTTCTCTTCAGATATGACAGGAG
>JABDPN010000124.1 GCA_013042715.1 Flavobacteriaceae bacterium
GTGTAGACTAAACGCTAACAATGCAAATAATTCCTGTAAAAACACCAAAACTTGTAAAACATGTTTTACCAAGTTTGATATGGAATATTGAAACTAATGAGAAGGTTATTTATTTAACCTTTGACGATGGTCCTACTCCAGAAATCACAGAATGGACGCTTAGAACTTTAGAAGCATTTCATGCTAAAGCAACGTTTTTTTGTATTGGAGATAATATCGATAAGCACCCAGAAATTTTTCAGCTTATATTAAAAAAAGAGCATGCTGTTGGTAATCATACTTATAATCATCTTAAAGGTTGGAAAAGAGATACTCAAACCTACATTGACAATACACTAAAAGCTCAAGAGAGTATTAATAAGCAAGTTTTAAAATCCGCAATCAACAATCATGAATCAACAAGCTTAAATCTTTTTCGTCCACCTTACGGTAGAATAAAATCTAAGCAAATAAAGGAGATTTCAAAATTAAATTATCAGATAATAATGTGGAACGTTTTATCTAAGGATTGGGACAGTTCTGTTAGCAAAGAAAAGTGCTTAGAAAACGTTATTAAAAAAACACAGTCTGGAGATATTGTTGTGTTTCATGATAGTGTAAAAGCATCAAGAAATATGCAACATGCATTACCAAGAATGCTTGAATATTTTACAGAAAAAGGGTTTAAGTTTAAGCGTATTCCTGAACTAAATCAATAAGCGTATTAGCATCTAATTCTCCACTTTGGCGCCACTTCATTTCACCATCTTTATAGATAATTAACGTAGGCAAGCCTTTAATTCTAAGTGCTTCAGCGAGTTCTTTGTTTTTATCGACATCTATTTTAATTACTTTAGCTTTATCACCTAAAGCAGCAGCTACGTCTCTAAGTACAGCATGCATGTTTGTCGATTCATCATTCCAATCAGTAAAAAAATCTAGTAAGACAGGAATATTTACATCTATTAGTTCACCAAATTTTGACATACTTATAAGGTTTTAGTCAAATGTATTTTTTTACTTTAATAAATTATTTTCAAGCAGTTTTTACTGTGATTAATATAAAAGTAAGCAATTTCAAACAAATACACATAATTTATGTCTAATTATGCATTTCCACTACCTTTTTTCAGCTCTATCACAGTTATTTCAGGCCATATTCCAACACGTCCTGGATAAGCTAAAAACCCAAATCCTCTATTGACGTTTATAAACTGTTTTTTCTCCTCATAGATTCCAGCCCAGTATTTATAACGCCATTTTACTGGACTCCATTTAATCCAACCAGGAATTTCTATACCAAATTGCATACCATGTGTATGACCACTTAAGGTTAAATGATAATGATAGTCGTCATCAATAACTTGATGTTGCCAATGCGATGGATCGTGACTTAATAGAATTTTAAAATCATCACTATCAATATTTGAAGACGCTTTTTTTAAGTCTCCTTTCTGCTTAAACCCTTTCCCCCAGTTTTCTACGCCAACAATAGCGATACGTTCTCCATTTTTTTCAATATAGCGACTGGAATCTAGCAATAAATCAAAACCTATTTCTTTCTGAATTATTTTTAACTCCTCAAGATTCTGAGCTTTTTCTTCATTAGAATCCCAACGCATATAATCGCCATAATCATGATTTCCTAATACCGAAAACATACCGTCTTTAGCTCTTAATTTGGAGAAAACATCTTTCCAAGAATACATTTCTGAAGCTACATTATTTACCAAATCTCCTGTAAACATTATTGCATCGGAATTTTGTTGATTGATTAAGTCTACAGCATATTCAATCTTTTTCTTATTATCGAAACTTCCACTGTGTATATCGCTAATTTGTGTGATTTGGTAACCATCAAATGCTTCTGGTAAATCTTCAAAATGAAGTACATATTTTAAAACCTTGAAATTGTATTTCCCTTTAAACATACCATACAGAAAAGAAGCAAAAGGTATTGCAGCAATACCTAAAGCTAACTGACTAACAAAAGTGCGTCTAGATGGCATATAAGATGCGGATTCTGCAGTTCCAGAAGTAAAGAAATAACGATATAAAGCCTGTGGGATTCTGAAGATGTCTTCGCCAAACATTACACCAATTATAACAAGTTTTGGGACATAGAATGTTAAAAACAGTCCTATTGCTAGATTTACCTTAATACTCATTCCAGACCCTCTATCTATTGTTGCCAGTTGATAGATAAAATTCCCAAGAATAATTAATGATATTATTAAATAAGCAAGATTAACCCACTTATTTCTAAACGTAGTTTTGACTGCCTGAAAAGCATAAAAGTCTATTAACCCAAAGATTAAGATAAATATTAGCCAACGTATCATTTTGCAATTTTACCAAATATAAACCAAATATGTTTTGAATAATGATAGATAAAATATATTTAACTATACATTAAGATTTAGTATCTTTCAACAGCCTATTTAGATATATAACATGAAGATTTTTATCACTTCTATTCTTATTACACTAACTTTAATCAGTTGCTCAAATTCAAAAAACCAATCAGTCAAAAAAGATAATCTCTTGGTTACGCATGTCAATCCATTTATTGGAACTGGAGGACATGGTCACACATTTCCTGGAGCAACACTACCTTTTGGAATGATGCAACTAAGTCCAGACACACGATTAGATGGGTGGGATGGTTGCTCTGGATATCATTACAGCGATAATTACATCTATGGGTTTTCGCACACACATTTAAGCGGAACTGGTGTATCTGATTATGGTGATTTTCTTATAATGCCTACTAATGAAATAAACTTCAAAAATGGTGCAAGTAGAGAAAAAGGATATGGTGATTCTTTTTCTCATGTCAATGAAATTGCTAAACCAGGTTATTACAAAGTTCATTTAGACTCTACTAAGATTGATGTAGAACTCACCGTGTCTAAGCGAAGTGGTATTCATAAATATCAATTTCCTTCAGCAGAAAATCAAGTAGTTATTTTAGATTTAGAACATCGTGATAAAGTTCTAGATGCTAAGATTAACAAACTTTCTGAAACTGAAATTACAGGTTATAGGTTTTCTGAGGCTTGGGCAAAAGACCAACGTTTGTTTTTCTATATTAAAACTTCACACCCCTTTAACGATATGTTGCAATCTCCTCCAAAACAAGGTATGCCTGGAGCTAGACGTATTGCATTAACGTTTAAAAATCCAAACAACGAACCCATTTATATAAAAATTGGTATTTCAGCAGTAGATATTGATGGTGCACGAAAAAATCTAGAATCAGAAATTGGCGAAAAACCTTTTGAAGTTGTTAAAAAAGAAGCACAATACATTTGGGAAAGACAACTCAATAAAATTGTGATTGAAACTGATAATAAAGATTACAAAACCAACTTCTACACGTCCATGTATCATACCATGATTGCTCCTAACCTCTATCAAGATGTCGATGGTCGTTATCGTGGTATGGATTTAAATATTCATCAAACACAAGATTTTGAATATTACACAGTGTTTTCACTTTGGGACACCTATCGTGCAACACATCCTTTATACACTATTATAGAGCAAGACAAAACCAATGATTTTATTCGTACTTTTTTAGCGAAATACAAAGAAGGTGGTATCATGCCTATTTGGGATTTATCAGCCTGCTATACAGGCTGTATGATAGGTTATCATGCTGTTCCAGTAATTGTAGACGCTTATTTAAAAGGCATTAGAGATTACAATGTTAATCTTGCTTTTGAAGCCATGAAACACAGTGCATCTCAAGACAAACTCGGATTACAATCTTATAAAAAATACGGTTTTATTCCTGTTGAAGAAGAGAGCGAATCGGTTTCCAAAACTTTGGAATATGCTTATGATGATTGGACTATTGCGTTAATGGCAAAAGATTTAGAAAAAACTGAAGATTATAAATATTACTTGCAACGTGCTCAAAACTATAAAAATGTGTTTGATCCAAAAACGCAGTTTATGAGAGGTCGTTTTCGAAATACATGGTTTGCACCTTTCGATCCTTACGAAGTTAATTTTAACTATACCGAAGCCAATTCATGGCAATACAGTTATTATGTACCTCAGGATATATCAGGATTAATTACATTACATGATGGGAAAGAAAAACTAGAAGCTGATTTAGATAAACTCTTTACTGCAAATGCAGAAACCTCCGGTCGTCATCAAGCAGATATCACAGGATTAATTGGTCAATATGCTCATGGCAACGAACCTAGTCATCACATGGCTTATCTGTATAATTTTGTAAACAAACCACATAAAACACAAGAAAAAGTACATCAAATTCTTACAGAATTATACAAAAACGCACCAGATGGTATTTCGGGAAATGAAGACTGTGGACAAATGAGTGCTTGGTATGTGTTTAGTTCTCTTGGATTTTATCCAGTAACTCCAGGATCAAATCAATATATAATTGGAACACCTTTATTCCCAAAAGCAAGCATTAACTTAGAAAATGGGAAGCAATTTACAATTGTTGCAAATAACGTTTCAGATGTAAATAAATATATTGAATCTGCTTTTTTGAATGGTGAAAAATTAGAACGAACTTACCTAAATCATAATGAAATCATGCAAGGTGGAATACTTGAATGTAAGATGACTGATAATCCTGCTATTTGGGGAAGTCGAGAAGGTCAAGAACCAAAAACCGAAATTACAGAGCACCTCATTATTCCTACTCCTTTTATCGCTAAAGGTGACATAGCTTTTAAGGGGGAAACTGAAGTTGAATTAGGTTGTATTGATAAGGATGCAACTATTTATTATCGATTAGGTTATAAAGGAGGATTTAAAAAATATAGTAAAAGCTTTACTATTGATAAATACATTAGCCTTTCAATATATTCTGAAAAGAATGGTAATAAAAGTGTGACCATAACAACTGACTTTTACAAAATCGATCCAAATCTCAGTATTAAACTAGATACACAATATGCTAACCAATACAACGCTGGAGGTAATAATGCATTAATAGATGGTATAAAAGGTACACAAGATTTTAGAACAGGTACATGGCAAGGATACTGGAATGAAGATGTTATTGCAACAGTAGATTTAGGAAGCTCAAAAAAAGTAAATATAGTTTTTGTTAACTTTCTTCAAGACCAACGTTCCTGGATTTTTTACCCAACAGAAGTGAGTTGTTTTGGCTCAAATGATGGCGTTAATTTTGTTCCAATTGAGCAACCAAGAAAAATTGATGCTACTGTTCAAACTGAAGATGTTAATATTAAAAAAGTTTACTTTAAACAACCTTCTAAAAAATATAGATACATTAAGCTCATCGCAAAAAAACTAGGAGAACTTCCAGAATGGCATCTCGGTCATAAACATGATGGCAGAAGCTGGATTTTTATAGACGAAATAACAATAAAATAAATCTAACTAACAACTTATATTTCATGACTACCCAAAACAACAACTCAGCACTTGCAACTCTAGTTACTGTATTCTTTTTCTGGGGATTTATAGCAGCATCTAATGGTGTTTTTATTCCATTTTGTAAAACGTATTTTAATATCGATCAGTTTCAATCGCAATTAGTAGATTTTGCTTTTTATGGTGCCTATTATATTGGAGCACTATTACTTTTTATACTCTCTAGCTCTGTAAAAAAAGATATTCTTAATAATTGGGGCTACAAAAACGGAATAGTCTATGGTTTGCTTCTCTCTGCTTTTGGAGCTGCTGTAATGTATGTAGTTGTTATTGGAGCGCAACAAGGTCAAACTCAAGTTTTTTATTTAGTTCTTTTAGCATTATTTATTGTTGGCTTAGGATTTTCTATACAGCAAACAGCAGCAAACCCTTTTGCCATTGCTCTTGGTGAACCTTCAAAAGGATCGCATCGTTTAAATCTTGCAGGTGGAATTAATTCCTTCGGAACTACAATTGGACCAGTTGTAGTGAGTTTTATAATCTTTGGATCTGCTTCATGGACTACAGAAGAACTCGCCAATAAAATCAGCACAAACGAAATCACATTAACTACTGTACAAACACTCTACATTGGTGTTGGTGCATTGTTTTTACTAGCAGCAGCATTGTTTTACTTTTCAAAAAAACTACCCTCATTAAAGTCTATTGAACCCTTTGAACCTGCAAACAAAGCAAGAAACATTCTTATTCTATTAACTGTAATTATCGCTGTATGTTTTACCTTAATATTCAGAACATACACAGATGTAGTAGAAGTAACAGATGCCATCGAGAATAAAAGGTTGATATTATTGTTTGTCTCATTACTTGCAGTAATTTTTTGTGTATGGATTGCTTATTCTAATGCTTCAAAAAAGTCTAAAGGTTGGGGGGCTATGAAGTATCCACAACTCATTTTAGGGATGTTAGCAATCTTTACCTATGTTGGTGTAGAAGTAACTATTGGTAGTAATTTAGGTGAATTGCTTAAAAAATCTGTAGCTGAAACTAACTTAAATACTCTTGGACTTCCGATACTTAACGATGCTCAATTAGCACCATATATTTCGTTGTATTGGGGCGGATTAATGATTGGACGTTGGGTTGGTGCAATAACTGTTTTTAATCCAAGTAAAGGATTAAAAAAATGGTTACTTATTCTCGTTCCTTATGTGGCTTTTGGTGTAATATTACTTGTAAATTTTGATGATTATACAGTAAAAGAAATATTATTATTTGCTATTTGTATTGCAGTACAAATTATTGGATTCTTCTTAGCAAAAGATAAGCCAATTGCAACCTTAAAGATATTTAGCATCTTAGGTGTTTTAGGGATGCTAATAGGAACTTTTGCTCATGGGCAGTTTGCATTGTATGCATTACTTTCTGGTGGATTATTCTGTTCCATTATGTGGCCTTGTATTTTCTCATTAAGTATAGCTGGTTTAGGCAAATACACCTCTCAAGGTTCAGCATTTTTAATCATGATGATTTTAGGAGGCGCTATTATTCCACCAGTACAAGGGAAGTTAGCAGATATTTTCAATATTCAAATCTCATATCTAATTGCCGTAGTTTGTTTTGGCTATTTACTGTTCTATGCATTAAAAACCAAGTCTGTTTTAACTAAACAAGGCATTGATTATAATTAGTATTATGAAACGAAGAAACTTTATTAAAAATGCATCACTCACTGGAGTTGGATTAGCGGTTGGAAATTCAATCTTAGGATGCAAACAAGAACAAAAAGAAGATGAGAACACAGTTGAAGCTTCAACAAAAGCATTGTTACCTTTAGTTATCGCAACTTGGGATGTTAAAAATGCTACTGTAAAAGCTTGGGAAACACTTCAAAATGGAGAAACTGTTCTGGATGCTATTGAAAAAGGTTGCAACGTTGAAGAGGATAATGCCGAAGGTCTATCTGTTGGAAAAGGCGGTTTACCAGATCGTGATGGTAATGTAACATTGGATGCATGTATTATGAATAGTGAAGGAAATTGTGGTTCTGTAGTTTATCTTCAAAATGTATCACATGCTATTTCAGTAGCTCGAAAAGTTATGGAAGACACTCCTCATGTGATGCTAGCAGGAAAAGGTGCTGAACAATTCGCCTATGAATCTGGATTTATAAAAGAAGATTTACTCACAGAAAAAGCTAAAAAAGCTTGGAATGAATGGAAAATAAAAAGTGAGTATAAACCAATTATTAATATTGAAAATCACGACACCATCGGCATGCTTGCTATTGATAAAGATGGAAATCTATCTGGTGGTTGTACCACAAGTGGATTAGCTTATAAAATGGCTGGACGTGTTGGTGACTCTCCAATTATTGGTTCTGGATTATTTTTAGATAATGAAGTTGGTGCAGCTGTTGCTACAGGTTTAGGCGAAGAAGTTGTAAAAACAGTCGGTAGTTTTTTAATTGTTGAACTTATGCGCCAAGGTATGACACCTCAACAAGCATGTGAAGAAGCTATTAGCAGAATTATAGATAAAACTAACAGCAACTACAAGAACTTCCAAGTTGGTTATATTGCTGTAAATAAACGAGGTGAGACTGGTTCTTTTGCTATTCATAAGGGGTTTAGTATGACTAAATATCAAGAGAATAAGAATGAAAAAATAGAATCAGACTTCTATTTCAAAGAACCATAGTTATGTATTTCATCGATGTTTTTTGACTTAACTATACTGAAAACTAGATTTTTATGTATTTCATCAAGTTTTTTTAATTAAATCAAGTTTGTGTACTTCTTTTGTGGTGTAAATAATAAACACCCCATTAACCTTGAAAAGAAGTCTATACATAATTGCATTTTTAATTCTCCCACTTTTTACAATGGGACAAGAAAAGAATGAGTTTTCAAAAATTGATATTCAAAGTAACTTAAAATCTGAGATTACTATTAAGAAAATAGAACCTATAAGTTCAAATCCATTAGAACAAATACAGTTATTGAATATCAAGAGCGAAGAACTTATCAGTATTAAAGCTTATATTAAAACACTTAAAGTTAAACGAAAAGAGACTATTTTAGGTTAATTACATCAACATAAATTATAATAAAGTCACAATTTAATTGTGACTTTTTTTATTCCGTACTATAAGTTTTGTAGATTTAGCATTCTTAACTAATCAGCAAAATGGCAGAACAAAAACGCTTATTCTTATTAGACGCATATGCACTAATTTTTAGAGGTTACTATGCTTTTATAAAAAATCCTAGAATAAACTCAAAAGGTTTAGACACCTCAGCAATTTTAGGCTTTACAAATTCCCTACTCGATGTTATAAAACGAGAAAGACCAGACCATCTTGCTGTATGTTTTGACAAAGGTGGAAGTGTAGATCGTATAGAACTGTTTCCAGAATATAAAGCTAATAGAGATGAAACACCTGAAGCAATTAAAATTGCAGTTCCTTACATAGAAAAAATCCTTAAAGCTATGCACATTCCTATAATGGTTAAAGAAGGATATGAAGCTGATGATGTCATTGGGACACTTGCTAAAAAAGCTGAAAAGGAAGGCTATAAAACTTTTATGGTTACTCCAGACAAAGATTTTGCACAATTAGTCTCCGAAAATATTTTTATGTATAGACCTCGTTTTGGAGGAGGTTACGAAACTTGGGGCGTTAAAGAAGTAAAGGAGAATTTTGAAATAGAAAGCCCAGAACAAGTTATTGACTTTTTAGGGATGAAAGGTGATGCCGTAGATAATATTCCTGGATTACCTGGAGTAGGCGACAAGACTGCTAAAAAATTCTTAGCACAATACGGAAGTATGGAAGGTCTTTTGGCTAATACTCACGAACTTAAAGGAAAGATGAAAGAGAAAGTAGAAGCTAATGCAGAATTAGGATTGCTTTCAAAAAAATTAGCTAGAATATTACTTGACGTCCCCGTTGAGTTTAATGAAAAAGATTTTGAACTCAATCATCCAGACTTGGATGCAGTTCAAGAGATTTTTCAAGAATTAGAATTTCGTCGATTAGC
>JABDPN010000128.1 GCA_013042715.1 Flavobacteriaceae bacterium
AACTAACTCTACTAAAGCTGCTATAATTAACGCTAATTATATTAAAGAACGTTTACATGGTTCTTTTGAAACATTGTATTCTGGTGAAATGGGTCGTGCAGCACACGAAATGATAATTGATTGTCGAGATTTTAGAGAAAAAGGAATTGAAGTTGGAGATATTGCAAAAAGATTAATGGATTATGGTTTCCATGCTCCTACTGTTTCATTTCCTGTAGCTGGAACACTTATGATTGAACCAACCGAGAGTGAAAGTAAGGAAGAACTTGATCGTTTTTGTGATGCTATGATTTCTATTAGAAAAGAAATTGAATCTGTTTCAAAAGACGAACCAAATAACCTATTAAAAAATGCACCTCATACTTTAGCTATGTTAACTATCGATTCTTGGAATTTCCCTTATACAAGAGAAGAAGCAGCTTTTCCATTAGAATATGTAAAAGAAAACAAGTTTTGGCCTACAGTAAGACGTGTTGATGATGCCTTTGGTGATAGAAATTTAATATGTACTTGTGCTCCAATTGAATCTTTTATAGAGTCATAATTTGAGTAATTGGACATCGTAATTAATTTATTACTGAAAATACTTTTTTATAAATTGAAAGTATCTTTGTCATCGCAAAGAACATATATAGAAATTAAGATATTATGAATATTCGTATAACAGGTTCAGGCAGTTATATTCCAGATGCAATTGAGAAAAATGAAGACTTCCATCAGCACAAGTTTTTAAATACAGATGGCAGTAATATAGAACAGCCTAACGAAGTAATTGTAGAGAAGTTTGAGGCCATAACAGGCATTGTTGAGCGTCGTTATGCAGACAATCATTTAACATCATCAGATTTGGGAGCATTAGCTGCTCAAAAAGCAATAAACGATACCAATATAGATCCTGAAGAATTAGATTACATAATTGTTGCTCATAACTTTGGAGATGTTAAGGCTAATACTATTCAAAGTGATCTTTTACCTTGTTTAGCATCAAGAATTAAGCATAGTTTACGAATACAAAATCCAAAATGTGTAGCCTACGATATCTTATTTGGATGTCCTGGTTGGCTTGAAGGTGTTATACAAGCACAAGCATTTATTAAAGCTGGAATGGCAAAAAAATGTTTGGTAATTGGTACTGAAACACTTTCTAGAGTTGTAGATGAACATGATAGAGATTCAATGATATATTCAGATGGTGCAGGTGCTACTGTAGTTGAAGCAACTGAAGATGAAGGAATTCTAGCTCATGAATCTGCTTCGTTTACCTACGATGAGGCTTACTATCTTTTCTTTGGAAAATCAAACAATCCAAAGTTAGACGAAGACACTCGTTATATTAAAATGCATGGTCGAAAGATTTACGAATTTGCACTAAATAACGTACCTCTTGCAATGAAGGCTTGTTTGGATAAAAGTGGTATTGGTATTAAAGAAGTAAAAAAGATTTTGATTCATCAAGCTAATGAAAAAATGGATGAACAAATTATTAAACGTTTTTACAGACTTTACAAAACACCAACACCTGAAGGAATTATGCCAATGAGCATACATAAACTAGGAAATAGTTCTGTAGCAACTGTACCTACGCTTTTTGATTTGATTAAAAACAATAAATTAGAAAATCATAAACTTAACAAAGGTGATGTTATTATATTTGCAAGTGTTGGTGCTGGAATGCACATTAACGCAATTGCATATAGATATTAATAATGTACGAAGGTAAGTTTCCACGCAAAAGGTATAAATTAACTTTAGATTTTTTAAAAAATCACATTTCAACTTCTGAAACTATTTTAGATTTAGGTATAGAAAATCCATTCACTCAAGTCATGAAAGAAAATGGGTTTTCAGTAGAAAATACCAGAGGTGAAGATCTAGATATAGACACCTCCGCTCTAGAGCAATCTAATGTAACTGTAGTTACTGCTTTCGAAATTTTTGAACATTTACTATCTCCTTTTACAGTTTTAAAAGCTATTAAATCTGATAAACTAGTTGCAAGCATCCCTTTGCGATTATGGTTTGCTTCAGCTTATCGTAGTAAAACAGATAAATGGGACAGACATTATCATGAATTTGAAGATTGGCAATTCGATTGGTTACTAGAAAAAGCTGGTTGGAAAATTATTGATAGAAAACAATGGACAAATCCAGTTAACAAAATTGGAATCCGTCCAATTTTAAGACGATTTACTCCAAGGTATTACATTGTTTATGCAGAACGAATTAAATGAGGTTTTACATTGTCATACCTGCTCATAACGAAGAAAACTATCTTAAGTTAACTTTAAACTCTTTAGTAAATCAAACACTTTTACCTTCAAAAATTGTTGTAGTTAACGATAATTCTACTGATACTACTCAAGACATTATAAGTTCATTTAGTAAAGAGTACAAATGGATTTCTGGTTTAAACATCTCATCTTCTAAAGAACATATTCCAGGAAGTAAAGTAGTTAATGCGTTTTACAAAGGATTAGAAACTTTGGATGACAATTATGACATTATCTGCAAATTTGATGCTGACTTAATTTTTCCAGAAAACTATCTAGAAAGCATAGCTAATCTATTTAAATTAAATCCAAAAATTGGAATAGCTGGAGGTTTACCATTTATTAAAAAACATGATTCGTGGATATTTGAAAAAGTAGCATCTAAAAATCATGTGAGAGGTCCTCTTAAAGCTTATAGAAAATCTTGCTTTGAAAAAATTGGTGGTATTAAAAGTTCAATTGGCTGGGACACTTTAGATGTATTGTTGGCTCAATATCATGGTTGGGAAACTACCACAGATAAAACACTACATGTTAAACATTTAAAACCAACAGGAAAAACATACTCAAAAACAACTAAACACCTTCAAGGTGAAGCGCTTTACAAAATACGTTATGGTTTAATATTAAGTACAATTTCCACTTTAAAGAGTGCTTTTAATAGAAATAGTTTCAAGTTTTTTATTAACACTTTAAAAGGTTACTTCAAAGCCAAAAAAGAGAAAGCACCTTACCTAGTTACTAAAGAAGAAGGGAAATTTATTAGAAGTTTTAGGTATAAAACAATACTTAAAAAAATCTATAAATAAGTTTTGCAATTTTTAATATCAAATTTATATTTGCGATCATTTTTGCCGATGTAGCTCAGCTGGCTAGAGCAGCTGATTTGTAATCAGCAGGTCGTGGGTTCGAGTCCCTCCATCGGCTCTTTACACATATAAGCACCTATTAAAAAGGTGCTTTTTTTACATTACAATATCATTCTTCCATTTATAAGGTTCTGGTATATCTGTATCGTTAATTAGTTGTCTAATATCTATTTCAATACCACGTGACATATCAGTAATTGGCACGTCGTTTGGACCTCCTTCGAATGGATTTTCGGTATTTTCTCCAATTAATTCCATAGTATGAAATACCCAGGCTAACATGGCACTAAATGGAATTGAGAACCAAACAAAATGATTGGCTATAAATACTTGTACTTTATGTAAAAATGAAGAATGAGATTGATGATTTGCTAAATCATCTAAAATATGAATGCCAATAGCTTCAAAACCTTCCATTATTCCAAATGGTAGCATTAAGATAAAAAGCCAAACAAAAATATAATTGAGTGTTGCAAATTGTCTTGGATAAGGGAAATTTTTAATACGTTCACTTTTATCCTGTAATGCGTAAAACTCAACAAGCATATTCATCATTTCCATATGTCTAAAATCTTCAATTAAACCTTCATCCATTAGCTCTTTTAACCTTTTTGATTGAATTCCCAATAATTGAGAAGCTTGGTTTCCTTTAGAAAATACTTCATCAAATTCACGCGTTGATATATAAGAAGAGATTGCTTCTTGAATTGGAGTTTCATCTTCGCAGACTCTATACTGAGAAGCTCTAAATTCTTTATTGGATTTAGAAGATTTTAAGTGCTTTTCCCATTGTTTTTCTTCCCTCATTTGATAACGCAAAGCTGTTAACCAAGCTACATGTCTATGAATTAATTCACGCTTAATTCTAAATAACTCTTCATCGTCCAAGACTTTTTTAGCATGACTATTAGTAATAAAATCATTTACCATTATAGTCCAAGAACGTGAGGCATTAACAATTCCTCCCCAAATCTTTCTCGCTTCCCATAATCTATCATAAGATGCATTATTTTTAAAACTAACTATGAAAGCTACTGCCGTACCTAAAACTCCTAAAGGTAACCAAGGAACATGTAACCATTTTAAACCAACAATATCAAAAAGAACTACTGGTATTGTTGCTAGAAAAACAAATAATATCACATATCTTCTAGTCCATATAAAAACACCTTTTAAAGGAAATATTCGTCTCGTATACATAGGATTATTAATTTAAAGGAAAGATACAAAAACTAATAATTAATAATTTCTTTAATCATTTCTTTCACTTTTTTAATGGAAGGAATCATCGTATGTTCTAAATTAGAATTAAGTGGAATAGCCGGTAAATTTTCACTTCCTAAAGTCATAACAGGAGCATCTAGAAATTGAAAACATTCTTCCTGAATTTTACCAGATAATGCTTGTGCAAAACTATTGTTCTTAGGTTCTTCAGTTATAACTAAACACTTATGTGTTTTCTTGACTGAATTTATAATTGTTTCTTCATCTAAAGGATACAATGTTCTTAAATCAATGACTTCAATTTTATCTTGTAAGTCTAATTCTTCTGAAGCATTCATTGCCCAATGTACTCCCATTCCATAAGTAATAATTGAAAGAGTTTCGTCTTCCTCTTGTGGCCAAATTTCTTGTAATACCCAAGCTTTTCCAAAAGGTAATATATAATCTTCTGCAGGTTCTATAGATGTTGCGCCATGAGTTCCTGGGACTTTACTCCAATACAATCCTTTATGTTCAAAAATTACAACTGGATTTGGGTCGTGGTAAGCAGCTTTTAGTAAGCCCTTTAAATCTGCTCCATTACTTGGATAAGCAATCTTTACACCTCTAATATTTGCAACTACACTTTCCACTGAAGACGAGTGATAAGGACCTCCACTTCCATAAGCTCCAATTGGCACACGAAGTATCATACTAACTGGCCATTTTCCGTTAGAGAGATAACAGCTTCTACTTACTTCAGAAAATAATTGGTTTAGTCCAGGCCAAATATAATCTGCAAATTGAACTTCAACTATAGGTTTTAATCCAACTGCACTCATTCCAACTGTAGAACCAACAATAAATGCTTCCTGAATTGGAGTATTAAATACGCGATTATCTCCAAATTTTTGAGCTAATGTTGCTGCTTCTCTAAAGACTCCTCCTAATCGTCCTCCAACATCTTGACCATACAATAAACATCTTTTGTCTTCTCTCATTAATTCTTCAATAGCGTGTAAAGCACAATCTACCATAACCACTTTTTCACCATGTTTAGGAG
>JABDPN010000129.1 GCA_013042715.1 Flavobacteriaceae bacterium
TTTCTACTTTCTAATTACAAATACTATTAATAACTATTTTTTCAAGAAGATGTTAGTAAAATACCATTTACCTTCATCATTTTGCTCTGCAGAAATATCAAAATTTGTATAATCGCCTTCTATAACATCTCTATGTCCTTCACTATTTAACCAGGCATTAACAACAGATTGTGGTGAGCTAAAAGCATAAGCCACATTTTCTGCTACTTTAGACGCTCCCACTTTACTAACTAAATTTGCTTTGCGTTGGTAAAAAAACTCGTGAGAAACTTCATTATTTTCAATCATATAATCAGTATGCCCATAAGCTTCAGCTTTAATTTCAGACATGCTGTTTAATCTATTTAAGCTTAAAGATGCACGATGCTGGTTTATTAAATCTAATATCTCAACTTCTATAGATTTAGTCTCTGGAACATAATTAGATATAACAACATCAATTTTATCTTCTTCTATAGCATCAGTTGAACATGAGAATGAGAACAAAGCTATTAAGGCCATAACAGGCAGTAATGTAGGTTTCATAATGAGGTATTTTTGATTTGGTTATGCTAAGTTACCTCACTACTTAAAAAATAATTGTTAATAATATGTTAATTTCGATAAACTACATGTATTTTGTCGGTTTATTATGTTTTTTATCGATATAAGTATCATTAAATCTACTATATTATGCGTTTTATCGTGTTTATTTGTTTTTAATCGACTTATAAATTTATAAAGAAAATAGCTTAATAATGTATTTAGTCGTTTATTTTAATCTTTTTATCGATGTATTAAGGAGAAATTCGTTCGATTTTCCAATTATAATCTTCTTGTAAAGCATACCTGATTCTATCATGTAATCTATTAGCTCTTCCTTGCCAAAATTCAATTTCTGTTGGTCTTACTAAATAGCCTCCCCAAAATTTTGGCCTTGGTATTTCTTGTCCTTCAAATTTCTTTTCTAAATCTTCTAATTGTTTATCTAAATAGTTTCTACTTTCTACTACTTCACTTTGCTTTGAGACAATAGAACTTAATTGGCTACCTCTTGGACGTGTTTCAAAATATCCATCACTTAGGTTTTCTGAAATTTTCTCTGCTGTACCTTTTATAATTATTTGACGCTCTGCTTGATGCCAGAAAAACGATAAGCACACATTAGGATTTGCTTCTATAGCTCTACCCTTCTCGCTTAAATAGTTAGTATAAAATATAAAGCCTTCGTAGGTATATCGCTTCATTAACACAACTCTATTTCTTGGAGTTTCATCTTTTCCTACTGTAGAAAGGGTCATTGCATTAGCTTCATCTGTAGAATTAGACGCGTCAACTTCAAAAAACCATTTCTGGAAAAGTTCTAATGGATTTTCTGGAACATTAGTTTTTAATAAAGCACCTTTTTCATATGATTTTCTATAGTTGCTTAAATCTTTGTCCATTCTATTTTTTTATTTGTTTTATACTTAACTTTAGAATATCAAATTTACGGAAAATGCTTTTTGCAGAATTACTTACTGGAATCATTTTAATCTTTTGTGGACTTTTAGTTAAAAAAAAACCTAATCTTATAGCTGGCTATAATACTCTAAATATAGAAGAGCAAAAAAAGATAGATGTTAATAAGCTTTCTACAGTTATGAGAAACTATTTAATTGTTATAGGTTGTTTATCGATTATTTTTATTGTTATAAGCTATATGATCCAATTAAAATAAAGCTTAAGACTGCTAATTAATATAAGTTTTATTTTATTAGGAATTTTTATACTTGTGATAAAAGGACAGCGTTTTCCTAAAGATTAAAATTGGAAAACTTTACCATCTTTTGCTAGCTCTACTTTATCGAAAACAGTTTTTGCTTCTTTTATAAACAACTCATAATCATCATATCTTGTTGAGTAATGCCCAAGAATAAGTGTGCCTATATTTGCTTTTTTAGCAATTGTTGCCGCTTGCTTTGCTGTACTATGCTTTGTAGTTTCAGCTAAATGTTTGTGAGATTCTAGAAAAGTTGATTCGTGATACAGAATATCTACATCTTTAATTATTGGTATTATTAATTCACAATAGACCGTATCGCTACAAAATGCAAAACTTTTAGGTTTTGGTCCTGGTTTGGTAACGTCAATATTTTTTATAAGAACACCTTCTTCATTAGTCACATCAAAACCTTGCTTTAATTTTCTAAAATATGCCTTATCAATATTTAAACTAATAGCTTTGTTTACGTCTAATTTTCGTTCTTTTTCTTTTTCTTTAAACAGAAAACCATTAGTGTAGACACGATGATTTAATGGAATGGTATGGACTTCCACCTTATCATCTTCAAAAATCAACTTAGATTTATCTGAAGTTAACTCATGAAAAATTACATTATAGTTTGTCCACGATTTTGCTAATTTCATTTGAAGTGTTATTACTTCTTTTAGTCCTTTAGGCGCGTAAATATGTAAATCTGCTTCTCTAGTTAGGAGTCTAAATGTTGAAATTAAACCAACTAAACCAAAAAAATGATCACCATGTAAATGCGAAATAAAAATGTGCTTTATTCTGGAAAACTTAACCTTATTTTTTCGTAATTGAATTTGTGTGCCTTCTGCACAGTCAATTAAAAATATATGGTTTGCTATATCTAATACTTGCGAAGTAGGATTTGCATCTATTCTTGGAGTAGCACTATGACAACCTAAAATTGTAAGTTTCATTAAAATCCTAAATCACGTTCCATATCTTCCATTTCAATAAAATCATGTGCCTCTTGAAGTGTCGGAACAATTACTAATTCTTGTGGTGAGTAATCAATATCTACATGTTGTGAAACCATTACAAAAGATTGCTTTGCTTCTCTATGGTTATTGGATAGTTTAAAAAATGATGTAAGATCTTCATTTTTAATAACTTCTGTTGTTAAAACTAAAATAATATTATCACTTATATATTGATTGTAAACATCTTGTAAAGCTTCTTTAAATGCTTCGACTGAAGATTCCTCTTGTGTAAATACTATTGTATTGTCTTCTTTTAATATCCGCATTATAAATTTTTAATCTTTGATGCTAATAAGTAAATAACAGCCATTCTAACTGCAACACCATTTTGCACTTGATCTAAAATAATCGCTTGGTCTGAATCTGCAACATCACTTGTTATCTCTACTCCTCTATTAATTGGACCAGGATGCATAATCACAATTTCTTTATTTAGAGAATCTAAAAATGTTTTATCGACTCCAAATTGTTGCGAGTATTCTCTAGAAGATGGAAAATAGCTAACATCCATTCTTTCGTTTTGTACACGTAACATGTTTGCAACATCGCACCAATTAAGTGCTTTTCTTAGGTTAGTCTCAACTTTTACGCCAAGTTTTTCAATATGCTTAGGAATTAAGGTTTTTGGACCACAAACCATAACATTTGCTCCTTGCATCTGTAATGCAAAAATATTTGAAAGGGCTACTCTACTATGTAAAATATCACCAACTATTACAATATTTTTACCTCCTACTTCACCTAAACGTTCTCTAATTGAAAACGAATCTAATAAAGCTTGCGTTGGATGTTCATGAGCTCCATCTCCGGCATTAACAATACTTGCTTTAACATGACGAGATAAAAACACACCTGCTCCAGGATTAGGATGACGCATAACAACCATATCTACTTTCATAGATAAGATATTATTGACAGTATCTATTAATGTTTCTCCTTTTTTTACTGAAGATTGACCAGCAGAAAAATTGATAATATCTGCAGAGAGACGTTTTTCGGCTAATTCAAAAGATAATTTTGTACGTGTTGAATTTTCAAAAAAAAGATTTGCAATCGTAATATCTCTAAGTGATGGAACTTTTTTAATTGGCCTATTAATTACTTCTTTAAAATGATCTGCAGTTTCAAAAATAAGCTCAATATCTTTTAGGTTAAGATATTTTATACCTAATAAGTGATTGACACTTAATTCGCTCATAGTATTATTTATTAATTAAATAAACTGAGTCTTCTCCATCATTTTCAACCCAATTCACTATTACTTTTTCATTATTTATAGCATCTACTTGTCGACCTCTATAATCTGGTTGTATTGGCAAGTGTCTGCTAAATCGTCTGTCTATAAGAGTTAATAATTCAATTTCCATTGGTCGTCCAAAAGACTGAATTGCTGTTAATGCTGCTCGAATACTTCGTCCTGTATATAGAACATCATCAATAAATACAACATTTTTATTCTCTACCACAAAACCTATTTCTGTAGTATTTGCAGATAATGGTTTGTCACCTCGTCTAAAATCATCTCTAAAAAAAGTGATATCCAAGTATCCTATTTTTAATGATTTAATGTTATAATCCTCTTCTAATATTTTTGAAATTCTATACGCTAAGTGCTTTCCTCTTGGTTGAATTCCAACTAGAACAGTGTTTTCAAAATTGTTGTGATTTTCAATCAGTTGACAAGCCAATCTATGAAGAATGATGTTTACCTCTTTAGAATTTAGTAAAACTTTCTGACTCATATTGTATCCAAACGTATTTGGAATACAAAGTTAAGTGAATTATTTAATTCTACATAACAATATTATAATTGAAATAAAAAAACCTTCCAATTGCTTGGAAGGTTTTTAAAATTTATTATTTACTAACAGGATTACTTTTTCCCATCCATTTTATCTTTAAGAGCTTGTAAAGCATCATTAGCATCACCTAAAGTTGGTTTTGCTTCTGCTGCGGCAGCTTTAGCTTTTTTAGCAGCTTGCTTAACGTTTTTAGCTTCTTCTGCTCTAAATACAGCAGTATGAGATGCTACAACACGTTTAAACTCTTTATTAAATTCAATTATCTTGAATTCAGCTTCCTCACCTTTTTTAAGTTTCTTTCCGTCTTCTTTTTCTAAGTGACGAGAAGGTACAAATGCAACGATATCTTCGTTAAATTTTACAGTAGCACCTTTGTCTACTATTTCTTCGATAGCTGCTGTGTGAGTAGTATTTAAAGCAAATTCTTTTTCGTATTTGTCCCAAGGATTTTCTGTAGTCTGCTTGTGACCTAAACTTAATTTACGTCCTTCTACATCTAATTCTAATACAATTACATCTAACTTATCTCCTACTGCACAAAACTCACTAGGGTGCTTAATTTTCTTAGTCCAAGATAAATCTGAAATATAAATTAAACCATCAATACCTTCTTCTAGTTCAACAAATACACCAAAGTTTGTAAAGTTACGAACAATTCCTGTGTGCTTAGAACCAAGAGGATATTTCTTAGTAATATCTGTCCATGGATCTGGAGTTAATTGCTTAATTCCAAGAGACATTTTACGTGCTTCTCTATCAAGAGTTAAAATTTGTGCTTCAATTTCATCTCCAATAGAAACAAAATCTTGTGCAGATCGTAAATGAGTTGACCAAGACATTTCAGAAACGTGAATTAGTCCTTCAACTCCTTCAGCTACTTCAATAAATGCACCATAATCTGCAATTACTACTACTTTTCCTTTTACTTTGTCTCCAATACTCAAGTCTTCGCCTAATGCTTCCCAAGGATGCTTGCTTAACTGCTTAAGACCTAATTGAATTCTAGATTTATTTTCATCAAAATCAAGAATTACAACATTAAGTTTTTGGTCTAATTCTACAA
>JABDPN010000131.1 GCA_013042715.1 Flavobacteriaceae bacterium
ATCTTCAACTCTTAAATCCATAACTGTATCTGTGAATTCATTTTCAGTTACTTCACCTTTTACAATTAAAATAGCAGCAGATTGTTTTCCACGAATATCACCTTTTTCAGCTTCAGCAGCTTTTAAAGCAGCAAGAATACGTTCTTGAAGTGTTCCTTTAGTATTTTCAAAAGCATTTGCCATAACAATCCAAACGGTTTCTTTAAGCATCATATTTGCTTGTACAGAAAAATTCTTGCCTTGTTTGTGTCCAGCCATTTCAATACACAAGCTTCCTGTGTGTGTTGCTACATTTCCATTTGCGTCAAGAAAAGCAACTTGTCTGTACATTTCACCTTCATCATTTGCAAGAAGCGCATCTAATGCTTGCTGAGGAGACAAACCTTGTTCCATTAACGCTAAACCTTTTGATCCATAACTAGGATTTACCAAAGATTGTGTTGCTACAACACCTACTCCAGCTTTTCCATAAGACACGACACTACCAACACTAAACCAATGGCTTTGTACAGCTACACCAATATCTCCAGTTACAGTATCTCTTGCAACAATAGAATACGTGTGTGTTAAGGGTTCAGAAGTAATTGAAAATTGAGCTGAAACAATTTGAGATAACAATAATATGGTAAAAAACAGTATTCGTTTCATTTTAGTATAATTTTTACAACTAATATATGGATTTTTAAATGGAAATCTTCAACGCTGATGTTTCAAACTTTATACTAAAAAAACTATATTTGATACTTCTTATAATTGAAACCTTATGTCTTTAAATCCACTAAATGCCATTTCGCCAATAGATGGTCGCTATAGTAGTAAAGTAGATTCTTTGTCACCTTATTTTTCTGAAGCTGCTTTAATAAAATATCGTGTATTAGTTGAAATAGAATACTTTATTGCACTTTGCGAAATTCCATTACCTCAACTTAATGACATTAACACATCTGTTTTTGATGAATTACGTTTAATCTTTAAGAACTTTTCTGAAGATGATGCAGCTACAATTAAAGACATTGAAAAAGTAACCAATCATGATGTTAAAGCTGTTGAATATTTTATCAAGAATCAATTTGATAAACTTGGTTTGTCTGAATATAAAGAGTTTATACATTTTGGATTAACATCGCAAGATATAAACAATACTGCAATACCCTTAAGTATAAAGGATGCCATGAACGATGTGTATGTTCCTGAATATTTTACTGTTTTAGATAAATTAACTGCGTTATCAAAAGAATGGAAGGATGTGCCAATGCTTGCCAGAACTCATGGACAACCAGCTTCTCCAACACGATTAGGAAAAGAAATTGAGGTGTTTGTTGTACGTTTAAAAGAACAGTTTAATCTACTGAACGATGTACCAAGTGCAGCTAAATTTGGAGGTGCAACGGGTAATTTTAACGCACATCATGTAGCGTATCCAGAAATAGATTGGAAAGTATTTGGAAGGCAACTCGTTCAAGAGAAATTAGGCTTACAACACTCTTTTCCTACTACACAAATAGAGCATTACGATCATATGGCTGCTTTGTTTGATACACTTAAAAGAATTAATACAATTCTAATTGATTTAGATAGAGACTTTTGGACCTATGTTTCTATGGATTATTTTAAACAAAAAATTAAAAAAGGTGAAGTAGGTAGTTCTGCAATGCCTCATAAAGTTAATCCAATAGATTTTGAAAACAGTGAGGGTAATTTAGGGATTGCAAATGCTATTTTTGAGCATCTTGCAGCTAAATTACCAATATCTAGATTACAACGCGATTTAACAGACAGTACCGTTTTACGTAATGTTGGTGTGCCTTTTGGACATACACTGATTGGCTTTAAATCGACTTTAAAAGGATTAGGTAAATTATTACTTAACGAAAAAAAAATTGCATCAGATCTCGAACAGAATTGGGCAGTTGTTGCAGAAGCGATTCAAACAATTTTAAGACGTGAAGGTTATCCAAACCCTTATGAAGCACTAAAAGTTTTAACACGAACAAATGAAGCAATTACGCAAACTTCTATTTCAAACTTTATTGATACTTTAGATGTAGATGATAAAATAAAACAAGAGTTAAAAGTTATAACACCTAGTAATTATACCGGAATATGAATTTAAACGATAGACTTTCAATAATTGCAACTGGAGTTTTAGCTGTTTTATTTATAACATGTGGTTTGTTAAATCTTCTTGATTTATTGGTTGTTAGACTTGTTGTTTTTGGATTGTTTTTAGGAATTATCGTCAATATTATAGTTGTAAAATCTAAAGAAGAAGACGAAAAAAACCTGCCAGAATAGACAGGTTTTTTTACATTAACATTTTACTTTTTTCAAAGCACTATATATGGATTTAATTAAAGAATTCTAAAAAATCCGTTATATTATTTTCTTCACTATTTAAATTTCCAACTACGCTTCCAAGCTTCATAATTTTTGCTGGTTCCATATTGTCACCTAAAACACGTACAACTGCAAAACCTTTATTGTTCATGTTTCCTAAAACAACTAACTCATCTATTGTTGAATCTGTTCCAATATATTTTACCACAATTTTACCATCAGAGTTATTTCCACCTCTAAATAATTCTTCATACTTGTCGTTTTTTAAAATAGTTTGAATTTGAAGCAATTCTGTTTTATATTCTTCCATATTGTTAGCTTCTAGTTTATAGCCTAACATATTGAGTTTATTAATGGATTTATATGCTTCTGCTTGTTCTTCAGTAAGTTCTGCTTGTGCTATATCGAATACACTAACTGGAATGTCTATAGACATAAAATTAGATGATTCTTGTTTTACTACAAAGTAAGACTGTAGCGTTTCTCCTTGGTTACAAGCTGTAAGCATTGTAACCAAGAAAAAAACGACTACTATATTTCTGGTTGATATTTTCATCTTTAAATATGGTTTATTGTTTGTCTCCTGCTTTTTCTAGGTGTTTTCCACCTGGAACATTCATTTGATTTGTAAGCTTAGAAACTTGACGTAAATCGATGTCACCAGTTAAGGATAATAAAACGGTTTCTATTTCACGTTTCTTACCATTAATTTCGATGTTTGAATCTTTGGTT
Organism: Flavobacteriaceae bacterium; assembly: GCA_013042715.1. Lineage (GTDB taxonomy): Bacteria > Bacteroidota > Bacteroidia > Flavobacteriales > Flavobacteriaceae > Site-B15. The sequence continues at coordinate 3,070 of JABDPN010000131.1, forward strand.
ACTTCTTTTAACCCACTTACAAACATTAATAATTCTTTTACGTGGTTCTCGTCTTTACCTTCTTTTACGAAGAACTTAACGGTTTGGTCACCATCTTTAATACGCATTAATTCTTCTAATTCAGATTTTCTTAAGTATTTATCTACATCTGCTTTTATTTGTGCAGAAATTGACTCGTTTCCTGTAGATAAAACTTTAAGGTTTTTTAAACTCTTAACCATTGTTAGAAATTCATCTGCTTCTGGATCATCTGTCTGGATGTCTATTTGCGCAAGCATGTTAAACATTTTTTGATTAACAACTACAGATGTTACATCATCTAAATCTTCATATTTATCAAATAAACTCTGACTTAATACTACTAAAGGTGTTGCTAAAAGTGCTAATATTAATACTAACTTTTTCATTGTTATAAATTTTAATTGTTATTGTTCGTTTTTAAATATTTTGTTTTTTGTGTTTGTAAATTCACCTAAATAAGCCATTTTTTCTGAGCCTTTTTCAAATGAATTGGACATGATACCTAAAGCATTTATTGACTGCTGACCTTTATTAAAGTTTGCAGATAATAAGCTAAATGCTTCTATGGTTTGGTTGTAAGCCAATTGCTCTTCAGTAGATAAACTATCTAAGGTTTTTGATTGGTTTCCTACTACTATATAAATCCCAAGCATAAAAATTGCTACTGCTGCGACTGATATCCATCTGTACAAGTTTATTGTCTTCTTAGGTTTTAATGGAAGGTCTTTAGTGAATTTTTCACTTTGGGTTTGCAAAAAATACTGAAACATAGTTTGATACACTTCTAAGTGAGGTGCTACAGTCTCTTGCGAAAAATAGTTTTTTAACTGTTGCTCTTCTTGGAGTGTTGTCTCTCCATTTTCGTACTTTTCTATTAATTGTTCAATTTTACTTAACACCATAACTATGGGTTTTTGTGAGTTTTTCTCTAATTATTTTTCTCGCTCTCGATAATGCTACTCTAACTGCTGTTTGATTCATGTCTAACATTTTAGATATTTCAGCAAAATCGTACTGTTCTATATCTCTTAATTGGATTATTATTTTTTGTTGTTCTGGTAAATCTTCAATTATTCTTTCAACCCAATTTATACTGTCGTTTACTTCTACCTGTTTTTGTAAGGATATATTATTATCTTTATAATTGCTATGCACAATTTTTAAATTTTGTGCATGTTTAGACTTTAATTTATCCAGACAAAAATTCTTTGTCATAGTCATAGAAAATGCTTCTACATTTCTATATTCTTCTATCTTAGTTTTATTATTCCACAGTTTTAAAAGTATCTCTTGTGTCGCATCTTCTGCTTCTTCATGAGAGACTAGTATTCGTTTTGCTAAACGAAACACCTTATCTTTAAAAGGCATTACTATGTTTAAAAACTCAGTTTGTGTCATTTTTGGTTAGCCAACAGCATGTTTTCTATGCTATTTATTATTACGACGAAGTACTTAAAATTTTGTTACAATGTAACTTAAATTTTTATTTTACAATAATGTAATATACTTTAGTG
>JABDPN010000109.1 GCA_013042715.1 Flavobacteriaceae bacterium
GTTTTAAGAACTTGTGGTTCTGAAGAAACTTACGGTAAAATTTGTGAAGCTTTCCGCCCAGTTGTAAAAGAACATATTGAAGTATACGGTGAATTTAACGATCAGCGTTTAACTGGCTTACACGAAACAGCAGCTATTACTGATTTTTCTTGGGGAGTTTCTGATAGAGGTGCTTCTATTCGTATTCCAATAATCACAGTTGAAAAAGGCTGGAAAGGTTGGTTAGAAGACAGACGTCCTGCTTCTAATGGTGACCCCTATAAAATTGCGGGTAAAATAGTAGAAACTGTAAAGTCTGTAAAGCTTTAAAATAGCTTAGATTAATATATTTTGTTCACGAAAACGCCGTCATTATGAGGGCGTTTTTTTTAGTTAGATCCTAGAAATACTAAAAAGATAAATAAACCATAACCACCAACAAGCATAATACCTTCTAGTTTACCAAACTGAAATCGTTTAGGTATAAAAATCATTGGTAAAATAACAGCAGCAAACAATAACATCCAGAAAATATCTCTAGTTAAAATTTGACTGTCTGTAACAGGAATTGTTTTAATCATCGAGGTTAATCCTAATACAGAACCAATGTTAAAAATATTAGACCCAATTAAATTTCCTAAAGAAATGGCTCTTTCTTTTTTTACAACTGCAATTACAGAAGCTGCTAATTCTGGAACACTTGTTCCAAATGCAATCATAGATACAGAAATAACCGCTTCACTTACGCCAATTTTTTCTGCAATTGCTATTGCTCCACTTACTAACCAATCTGACCCAAAATACAAAGCAGTTCCACCAATTATTAACCATATAAATATTTTAAAATAAGAAACCTGAGCTAAAGTTTCATCAACCACATCTAAATCAACATTTTTTTTTGCTCTTCGTAATAAAAAATAAATAAAAGCTATTAAACCAAGAAATAGAATAGCACCTTCAACGGCTATTAATTGTTTGTCATTATATAAAAAATAATATAATGCTAAAGAAAAAGCCATCATTACTGGCCAATTAAAACTGTAAAACGATTTATCTGTAGTAATCACCCCAATAAGTGCTGTAATACCAAGTACTAATCCAATATTTGCAATATTAGAACCTACAACATTATTTATTGCAATAGCGGGAGATCCTGATAATGCTGCATTAAGACTCACTAATAATTCTGGTGCTGAAGTCGCAAAAGATACCACCGTTAGTCCAATTATCATCTTAGATAAGTTTAATTTAAATGATAATGCTACTGAAGACCTTACAAGATACTCTCCTCCAATCACTAATAAAATAAAACCTAATATTACCCAAACAACACTCATGAAATAGTTTTTTGCGAAGATATATAAAAGTTAAAAGTATTTACTTAACAATAAAGGATTACAACTTGTTCAATATCAAAAAAAGTTAAAAACTTAAAATTTAGTTAAATAACTATACTTATAGTTGTATAACTATTTTTTTAGTTATAAGTTTGAAACACTTAAAAATTAGACATGATTCAAAAATTAACAAATAAGGAAGAAGAAGTAATGCAAATTCTTTGGAAACTTAAAAAAGCATTTGTAAAAGATGTGATTTCAGAAATAAAAGAGCCTAAACCACATTACAATACTCTCTCTACTATTATAAGAAACTTGGAAGAAAAAGGCTATGTAGGTTATAATGCTTTCGGAAAAACACATCAGTACTATCCTTTAGTTAGTAAAGAGAACTACAGAAAGAAATTCTTTAACACAGCTATAGATAATTACTTTAACAGTTCTTATAAAAATGTAGTATCGTTTTTTGCTAAAGAAGAAAAAATTAGTGTAGAAGAATTAAAAGAAATAATTAAATTAATAGAAAACAATAAATAATTATGGAATACTTAATTAAATCTAGTGCTGTAATTCTGCTCTTCTATTTTTGTTATAAACTATTTTTACAAAAAGAAACTTTTTTTGAAGCTAATAGATGGTATCTGTTTTCAGGAATTATAATCTCTATAATTATTCCTTCTATTGTTATTCCAATTTACATTGTAAAAGAGACACCTATTTTAGTATCTGAAATTAGCAATAGTAACATTATTACATCTCAACCTATAGAGTCTATCTTTACGCTTCAAGATTTAGGAGTTTTAATTTATGGAATTGGAGTTCTGCTTTTAACAATAAGATTTGTTAGTCAGTTTTGGTCTTTAGGTCGAATTATATTTTTAGAAAAAAAGACAAGCAATAATGGGTTTCATTTTATTGAAACTACAAAGGAAATTACACCTTTTTCATTCTTTAATTGGATAGTTTATAATCCGAAAAATTATAATAAAACTGAACTCAATCAGATATTAACACATGAGAAAATTCATGCGAACCAATTTCATTCTCTAGATGTTTTATTAACTCAAATAGTAACTATAATAATGTGGTTTAATCCAATAATTTGGTTATACAAAAGAGATTTAGTTCAGAATTTAGAATACATAGCAGACAGCAAAACTCAAAGTTTAGTGAACTGCAAAAAAGAATATCAAACCCTTTTATTAAAATCTAGCGTGCCTAATTATCAATTGGCATTAGCAAACAATTTTTTCAATTCAAAAATCAAAAAAAGAATAGTTATGTTACAAAAAAACAAATCAAAAAGACAAAATTTAATTAAAATTACTCTCGTGCTACCTTTATTAGCCATTTTTTTAATGAGCTTTAATACCAAAGAAATTATTACTTATAATGAAGAATTTGATCTTACTGAAAACATTCTTGAAAAAGAAATAATTGAATTAATAGTTACTAAAGACTCTTCTGATGAAGATTTAGAAAACATAAAAAAAGAATTTGAAGCATTTGGAGTTACTTTAAAATTCAAAGGAGTAAAGCGCAATTCTAACAATGAAATTACATCTATAAAAGTAGTGTTTGATTCAAAAGAAGGACACTCAGGAAGTAGTTATCAAAAAGGTGACGAACCCATAAAC
>JABDPN010000110.1 GCA_013042715.1 Flavobacteriaceae bacterium
TTTTTAACTGGACTACCATAAAAAGTACCTGTAAACCTATTATCATCAATAGATTCTACAACAAATGATTGATAATAAGCTTCAGCTTTAGGAGTAGGACGTAAATCTATGATCCATTGTCCAATTAAATTTTCAGTAGTATTAGTTGTTTTCTCTTGATCTTGTGCAACTGTTAAATTAGCAATTATTAAAAACAGAATTGTATAAAATATTTTTTTCATAACAATAAATTTATAGAATCTTTACTTAAAAGCGTTTAGATTATGAATTATATTTTTTACAATTGTTTATACTTTAAAGTCCATAGCAGAGAAGAATTCGCCATTTGGCCCATCATTATCAATTAAAACTGGGACTAATGCTCCAGGTATAACTGCTTCAACAGGATTTTCAGCATTTTCACCACCCATATCTGTTTGTAGCCATCCTGGATCTAAAAAATTAAGTCGTACAGGAGTATCTTTAAGTGCAAAAGCCAAGTCGTGAGAAAGTTTGTCTACAGCCCATTTTGAAGCGCCATAAGGTGATAATTGTGGTTGATTCATTATTCTGGATGATACATTAACAACGCGTCCATAATTGTTTTTAATCATTGAAGGAATAAACGCACTGCACAATTTATACATCGCTAAGACATTAACTTTATAAGTTTCCAACCAGTCCTCTTCTGTGTGTGTCCAGATATCTTCTCGATACGGTCGCATAATAGCTGCATTGTTATATAAAATATCTACCTGTATGCCAAGAACTTTGACTTGAGTAATGAGATTGTTAATCTGATCTTTATCAGAGAGATCACCAAAAACACTGTAATTATTTACATTATATTTTTTAAGCAGATTAAGTGTTTCTTTACTGCTATCTTTAGTTCTTCCATGTATAATAATATTACATCCTTGTTCAGCTAATCCAATTGCAATTTGTCGACCTACGCCACGACTAGATCCTGTTACTAATGCATTTTTTCCTGTTATGTCTTTCATTTTTTTTATTTGTTGAAGTAATCTCTAATTAATGCTTTTATCTGGTTGTCTGTCATGCTATCAGCTTTATTAACACTACTAACTTTTTTGTGAAGTTTAGGGTAGGAGCGAGACAATTCTTTATTTAGTTTATCTCCGGTTTGAGCTGGACCAAATATCACTATATTTTTAGCATCTTTAATACTTTCAGCAATATCCTTAAAATAAGTTTTATACTGTTGTTTATTGCGTTCTAGGTATTTACTGTCCTGAACAACATCTTGAGGACCACCTTTAAACTTAGAACCACTACCACCTTTTGGTCTGTATTCTTCAATATTAGATTGAATTGTTAAAAATTCATCTTTACCTTCAAGAGCATATACCTTTGCTACTCTTTTGTCTATCCATATTCCAATTTTGTCTGCCATAATATGGTTGTTTTAATGTTTTTCTTTATTGAAATAAGTAGCGATATAACATATCCTTGTTAACTATTAAATTTACAATTTTAATTCCATATTTAAAAGCTAATCATGTGAAAACATAATGTAATAGTTGTATGATAATTATCATTCTTAAATTGGATTCTAAATTGTATTTTGTTATAATATAAAATACGTTAATGTTTTATTTTTAACATATAGATTATGAAACTCTTTACCAAAATATCAGCTTTGCTTTTAGCAATTGTAGCAATTTTACATCTGATTCGCGTTATTTATAAAATAGACGTTACAGTTGATGAAATAGATATGCCAATGTGGATTAGTTTTGTTGGATTTATTGTTCCAGCTATATTGAGTATTGGATTATTGAAAGAAGCTAAAAAATAATTGTTTAGCTTTTTTATCTTTACTGAACAATTGTAACCACAATGTCACAAAAACAAAATTATACTTTTATAGATGCTATAAAGGATTTAATTGAAGCTATTCTTAAAAGTTTTGGAAAAGGCAGCTCAAAAAGAACATGGCATCAGCATGTTGTTCCCTATGAAGACGGTTGGGCTGTTCGTCGAGAAGGTAATAAACGTATTACATCTAAGCATAGAAAGCAAAGTACAGCAATTAGAAAAGCTAAAACCCTCGCTAAACGAAAAAATGCGGATGTCATTATTCACAGATCTAGTGGTGGTATTCGTGATCGAATAAGTTACAAAAATTGATTAATATTATTAATCAAATATCACAGTTGGAGTTTTCCAAGTTATGGGATCACCTAAAATTCCACGAGTAGTACTAAGAATTTCCATCCATTTTGGGGATACTTTTATTAAAGTATATCCTTCTCTATCATTTGGGTAGAAATCTTCCCAAGACTCTTTCCATCTCTTTTCTTTTTCCTTTTTGTCATTTACAATTTGAGCATTACCATGAATTACTACATATCCTGAGTCGTCACTATCTTGGTAATATAAGGTAACTGTTGGATTATTTTTAATTTGTTGTACTTTCCTGCTTTTTGAAGTTGTACCAAACCAAACTGTAAAATCACTTTCTGGAAGAAAAGGATCCATTATTCTAACCATAGGGTTTGAATATTTATCTAAAGTTATTAATACACAAGTTCCTGCTTCTTTCATGATTTCTTCAGCAGCAATAATCAATTTCTCTTCTGCTGAATCATTCTGATCTATATTTTGACTAAAAGTTGTAGTTGGAATGATAATTAAAATTAATAATGTATTGAGAAATAGTTTAGTGAATTGATTCATGGTAATAATATTAAATTAATCTGTTTTGTTATCGTTTATAAAAGTAGTTATAAACAAATTTATTTTTTTTTAAATAGTAAAGAAATCCAATACATAGATAAAATCAAAATTGATCCAATTCCAATTCCATAGCTTAAATACCAAAACAATCGCATTGCAACTTGTCCACCTTGAAACAATTCTTTACCTGAAAATGAAAAGGAAAGATTACCTGCAAGTAAAAATGAAATAGGAACCCATAGTATTCCTAATATGATTATGATTTTAAGGCATACAGCAAGAATTTTATTAAGTCTTATTGTAGGTTTTCTCAGTTCTTTAATTCCCCAATATATTGTTAGTGGAAGTGAGATCATTCCTGCCCATGTAATTAATGTTCCAAATGGTATAGTTTTTTTATCATCCAATGCTACAGTTAGTAAAAAAGAGCCAGTAGCCAAGAGTGTAATTGAAGTTATAGTCACAATCAAAGCGTAGTAAAAATATTTTTTTCTTCTATTCACTTTTTTTAATAGTTATCAAAAGTTTATCATTTAATAATTGAATAATATTATAGATAATTTTTTAAAATACAAAATTGTATAAGGGAAATAAACTTAGTGAATTAGATACATTAATCGTTAAATAATGTTAAAAATACTACTATGTTACGCATAGTACTGTAACAAAATTATTTATTGGTCGTCTATAATATAAACAAGACAATTAAAACCAAAAATATTATGAAACGTTTAGTTATTATTATCAGTATGTTTTTAGCTTTAAATATAAATGCTAAACAACAATTATCAGAAGGAGAGTATTCAGCATTAGTTTCTGAATTTATAGAACTAGAAAATGAAATGTTTGATTTAGAACAAATAATTTTTGCAGACTTTACATTAACTGAGAGTTTGAAAGTTGAAGATATTAAAGTTATTGAAATTGAAGAAGAAGTCGAAATAAACTTTGATACTAAAAAATATTTACCAGAACGATTTAACGCATATAAGGGTATGTATGACATCGATTGGAGTACAGTTGAAATAGTTGAGATTGAAGAAGACATAGATTTAAACGATACTAATTCTCTTCCAGAGATTAATACCAAAACAAACTCTAAAGCAGTTATAGTAAGTCGTAATTAGAAGATTGAATTTAACCTGATTTAAAATATAATTTATAAAAAGACCAAAATATAGAATTTGAATATTCAATAATAATTTTTGGTTAGTTGTAAAAGGGAGTAATTATTAATTTAATTGCTCCCTTTGTT
>JABDPN010000112.1 GCA_013042715.1 Flavobacteriaceae bacterium
TTATACTTTCTAACACTAATTGTATTTTTTAATTCTAATGATTTTTAAAGACACCAAGTTAGCAGTAAATGAAATTAAAATCAATTATTTTGGAAACTTATTTCTAATCTCATCCAAACCCAAATTACCAATACTACCAATATGAGAATGCTGCTTATTACTATCTGGTTTATAAGTACCTGCTTGAACTTGTGAACCAACTTTTTGATAGGCTTCTCTAAAAGACAAACCATCTACAACTAGATTATTTATGCTATCTACAGTAAATAGATATTTATACTTCTCATCATTAAGATCGATGTCTTTTACAATGATTTGTTGAATAGAGAAATTAAATATATCCAATATGTCTTTTACATCTTCAAAGGCATTAATCATATTTTCTTTCAATAACTGGAAATCTCTATGGTAACCACTTGGTAAATTATTAGTGATTAACAGCATTTCTGTATGTAAAGCCTGTATTTTATTACATTTTCCTCTTATGAGTTCGAATACATCTGGATTCTTTTTATGAGGCATAATACTACTTCCTGTTGTTAATTCGTCTGGAAAAGTAATAAAATCAAAATTCTGACTCATATATAAACAAATATCCATGGCAAATCTGCCTAATGTATTACACAATCCACCTAATACACTTGCAATTGCACGCTCACTTTTCCCTCTACTTAATTGTGCAGCGACTACATTGTATTTCAAGGTTGAAAAGTTTAATTCTTTAGTCGTCACATCTCTATCTATTGGAAAAGAACTTCCATAACCAGCCGCAGAACCCAATGGATTTTGATTTGCTATTTTTGATACAGCATTTAGCATATATACATCATCAATTAATAATTCTGCATAAGCCGAAAACCATAACCCAAAAGATGAAGGCATTGCGACTTGCAAATGTGTATAACCTGGAAGCAATTTATCTTTATGAGTATCTGCAATGTCCAATAACACATCAAATAACGATTTTACTTTGGTTTTAACCTCTTGTAAATTTTCTTTATAATATAATTGAAGCGCAACTAAAACCTGATCGTTCCTAGATCGTGCAGTATGAATCTTTTTTCCAACTTCACCAAGTTGTTTAGTTAATTCGAATTCAATTTTAGAATGCACATCTTCAAATTGGTTTTCTATCACAAATTCGCCCCTGTCTATCTTTTCTAATAACTTATTAAGTCCAGATTTTAATTTATCCAATTCATCTGAATTTAATATTCCAATAGATTCTAACATAATGGCATGCGCTAATGATGCTTGTATATCATACTTGGCAATATGTATATCAATTTCTCTGTCGTTTCCAACTGTGAAATTTTCTATCTTTTTGTCTATCGAAAATCCTTTATCCCAAAGTTTCATATTATTCAATTTTAAAGTACTTTTTCTAATAATTTTATATAAATATCGATTCCTTCCTCTATCTCATTAAGGTAAATAAATTCGTCTGCTGTATGCGAACGCGGACTATAACCTGGCCCTAATTTTAAAGATGGACAACTCAAAGCTACTTGATCTGATAAAGTAGGTGAGCCGTAAGTTTCTCTTCCTAATTCAATTCCTGCTTCAACTAATGGATGCGAAATTGGAATCGAGGAAGAATTCAATCGTAAACTTCTTGCTTCAATTGTTGTACAAGGTGATTTTTTCTTTAAAATTTTTGCAATTTCTTCATTGGTATACCTATCGTTTACTCTAACATCAATTACCAAATCAACTTCAGCAGGAACAGCATTATGCTGTTTTCCTGCATTTATTTGAGTAACAGTCATTTTTACATCACCTAAGACAGGAGATTTCTTTTCAAACTGATATTCATGAAACCATTTTAAAACCTCGACAGTGTTATAAATAGCATTATCATTATTAGGATGTGCTGCATGACTTGGCGTTCCTTTTACTTTTGCATCAAAAACCACTAAACCTTTTTCTGCAATAGCTAAATTCATTTGTGTTGGTTCACCAACTATTGCAACATCAATATGTGGAATGATTTCCAACATACTATTTAAACCATTAGGACCACTACTCTCTTCTTCTGCTGAAGCTACTATTACTAAATTATATTCTAGATTTTTCTTTGCATAAAAATGAGTAAATGTAGCCATTAAAGACACCAAACATCCTCCTGCATCATTGCTTCCTAAACCATATAATTTTTCATCTTCTATTTCTGCCTTGAAAGGATTTTTTGTATAACCTTTATTGGGTTTAACAGTATCGTGATGAGAGTTAAGCAAAAGTGTTGGTTTATCCTCTGAAAAGTGTTTGTTTGTTGCCCAGACATTATTCTTAGTCCTCTTAAATGGTATTTTAAAATCTACAAACCAATTCTCAATTAATTGTGCTGTTTTATCTTCTTCTGAGGAAAACGAAGGTGTCTCAATTAAGTTTTTGAGTAACTCAATGGCTTTTTTTGTCAATTCTTTTTGTTTCATTTTTCGATGGTTGTGAATTTAGAATCGGATTGAAATAACATATCTTGTTTGCCAACACATACCTTACTTACATTGTTTTCTAAAGCATGAAAACAATTATTGAGTTTTGGCAACATTCCGTCTGCGATAGTTCCTTGTTCAATTAATTCTTTATAGGTTGTTGTGTTGATATTTAGGATGACTGAATCATCATCTACTACATCTTGTAAAACACCATTTTTATCAAAACAGTAATACAACTCTACTTCATAATCTTTAGCAAATCCTATTGCTAATTCAGACGCAATCGTATCTGCATTTGTATTAAATAATTGCCCATTTTTGTCATGAGTTAAAGCACAAAATACAGGTGAAATATTGTTATTTACTAGAAGTTGTAACACTTGGGTATTAACTTTAATGACATCTCCAACAAAACCGAAGTCTACATCTTTAACAGGACGCTTAACTGAAACTATTGTATTTCCATCTGCTCCAGAAAAACCAACGGCATTACAATTATTTGCTTGCAACTGAGCTACAATGTTCTTGTTAATTTTTCCTGCGTAAACCATAGTTGTTATGTCTAATGTGTCTGTGTCTGTGATACGTCTGCCACTGGTCATCTTTACCTCAACTCCCATTTGATTGGCTAATTTGGTAGCCAATTTTCCACCTCCATGAACCAATAGTTTTGGATCATCTAGTTTTGAAAATTTAATAAGAAAATCTGATAATGTTTTTTTATTATCAATGATATTCCCACCTATTTTTATAATTTTTAGTGTTTTCACAATTATAAATTTTCTAATATTTTCTTTAGAACAACTTGCGCTGAATACGTTCTATTACGTGCTTCTTGAATCACTACAGATTGATTACTATCTAATACAGCATCTTCTACTACAAAATTCCGTCTTACTGGTAAACAATGCATGAATTTTGCATGTCCTAATTTTTCTTTAGTCATCATCCAGTTCGTATCTTCGCTTAGTATCTTTCCATACTTCTCATAACTACTCCAATTCTTTACATACACAAAATCCGCATCTTTAAGGGCTTCTTCTTGATTATGATTAATGCGTGTGTTTTTAGTTATTTCTGGATTTAAATTATAGCCTTTTGGATGTGTGATACTAAAATTGATATCTAATTTCTGCATCATCGTTACAAATGAATTTGGAACAGCTTGTGGTAATGCTTTTGGATGTGGTGCCCAAGACAATACTACCTTTGGTTTCTTTTTGTTTTTTAACTCTTCAATTGTAATGGCATCAGCCAATGCTTGCAAAGGATGAGCTGTCGCACTTTCCATACTTAGTACTGGAACTGTTGCATGTTTTAAAAAACTATTGAGCATAAATTCCGATTCATCTTTCTCCTTATTCTTTAAATCCGGAAATGCTCTAACTGCAATTATATCTGCATATTGCGACAATACTTGACATGCTTCCTTTATGTGTTCAGCAGTGTCTAAGCTCATAACAGTACCATCTTCATACTCCAGGTTCCAAGCATCGTTTACATTTAAAACCATGACTTCCATACCTAAATTCTTTGCTGCTTTTTCAGTACTTAAACGTGTTCTTAAACTTGAATTAAAAAATAACATAACTAATGTTTTGTGTTTTCCTAATTCTTCATATTGAAAAGGATTCTTTTTCAATTCTAAAGCTTCCTTAATAATTTCGGTAACGTTTTTAATATCATTTATGTTAGTGTATTTTTTCATTTTAATTCAGATTTTAGAGCTTCAACAAAAAGATCGATATGTTTCTTTTGAATTGTTAACGGAGGAAGAATTCTTAACAGATTAGGATTCTTAGAACTACCTGTAAAAATATGATGTTTATGAATTAATGCTTTTCTTAATTCAACAATAGTAAAATCAAATTCAATTCCAAGCATTAAACCTCTTCCTTTAACAGTTTTTACTTGAGAAATCACTTTTATTTTATCTATAAAATAGTTTGAAATTTCTTTTGTATTTTCAAGTAACTTCTCATCCTTTAAAACATCTAAAACTGATAACGATGCTGCACAAGCCAAGTGATTGCCACCAAAAGTAGTTCCTAATAATCCAAAGGAGGCTTTAATTTTTGGATGAATTAATATACCCCCAATTGGAAATCCATTTCCCATGCCTTTTGCCATTGATATAATATCTGGAGACACGCCATGTCTTTGGAAAGCGAAAAAATCGCCTGTTCTTCCAAAACCACTTTGTATTTCGTCTGCAATTAAAAGTGCATTGTATTTCCTACATAGTTTTTCTAATCCTTGAAAGAATGCTTTATCAACTTCATCCAATCCTCCAATTCCTTGAATAGTTTCTATGATTACTGCACAAACATCTCCTTTTTTTAATGTGGTTTTCACACCATCTAAATCGCCTAATTCTAAAAATTCAACCTCTTGTTGTGCATTTATTGGAGCTATAATTTTAGGATTATCTGTAACAGCTACAGCAGCAGACGTTCTACCATGGAATGAATTTTTAAAGGCTACAACTTTTTTCTTTCCAGTATGAAAAGAGGCTAATTTTAAAGCATTCTCATTCGCTTCTGCTCCAGAATTGCATAAAAACAAATCGTATTCATCACAACCAGATAGTTTACCTAATTTTTCTGTAAGTTTCTTTTGCAAAGGATTCTGAATGGAGTTACTATAAAATCCTAATTTACTTACTTGCTCACTAATATTCTTAACATATTGAGGATGCGAATGACCAATAGAAATCACTGCATGTCCTCCATATAAATCAAGATATTTTGAGTTGTTGTCATCGTATACATAAACATCTTTTGCTTTTACAGGAGTAATATCGAACAAAGGATATACATCGAATAGATTCATAATTGGTCTGTTTTTATACTATTTATCTTCTTGAATGACGTCACCATACCTTGAATCAAAGATGAACTTAATCCTTTATGCTCCATTTCGTTCAAACCTTCAATCGTGCATCCTCTTGGAGTTGTCACCTTATCTATTTCCTGTTCTGGATGGTCACCATTTGTAATTAATAAATTTGCAGCACCCTCACAAGTATGCATCGCTAATTCCTGTGCTTCCTTAGCCTCAAAACCTAACTGAATTGCTGCTTGCGTTGTAGCTCTAATAAGTCGCATCCAAAAGGCAATTCCGCTAGCACAAACTACTGTAGCAGCTTGCATTAAATTTTCTTCGATTGCTATAGATGTTCCCAATCTATTAAAAATGGCTTCCGCTAATTTTATTCGACTTTCTCCATTTCCATTACTACACAAACAGGTCATTGATTTTCCAACAGCTATGGCTGTATTAGGCATGGCTCTAACAATAAATTTATCCTTACCAACAATACCTTCCATTTTTTCGATTGTAAATCCAGTAATGGTTGAAATCAAAACATGGTTTTCATGAAGTAACGGTTCAATATCTACAAGTATTTGCTCGAGATGTGATGGTTGAACTGCAAAAATTAATACGTCTGAATTCTTTACGGCTTGCGTATTATCTGCTGTGAGTGTTACACCTTTATAACCTTCAAATTCTTTTATAGAATCAATATTTCTTTTGGTTAAATACAAGGTAGTTATTGCATTGGTTTGTATCAATCCCTTGGCGATTGAACATCCTAAATTTCCTGTTCCTATGATTGCTATTTTCATAATCTAATTTTTTAAAAAAAGTTAGCTTTAAGTTGTAATCCTTCAGTTTCTTCAAAACCAAACATTAAATTCATATTCTGAATGGCTTGACCTGAGGCACCTTTTAAAAGGTTATCAATGGCACTTGTAATTAATAACTTATCGTCGTGTTTATGTAAATGCAATAAACACTTATTGGTGTTTACCACTTGTTTTAAATGCACATCGTTATCTGACATAAATGTGAAAGCAGCATCTTGGTAAAAATCATTGTAAATAGATTTAGCTTCTTCTAATGAACCATTAAACTTAGTGTAAGTAGTTGCGAAAATGCCTCTTGAGAAATTACCTCGATTTGGCATAAAATTGATTTTGGAATTAAAACTATTCTGCAACTGATTAATCGTTTGATGAATTTCTGCTAAATGCTGATGTGTAAACGGTTTATAATACGAAAAGTTATTATCTCTCCACGTAAAATGTGTAGTTTTAGATAGCGATGTTCCAGCTCCGGTTGCTCCGGTTACTGCATTAATATGAACCTCACCTTGTAACAATCCTTTGTCTGCTAAAGGTAATATTGCCAACAGTAATGCTGTAGCAAAACAACCTGGATTTGCAATATAATTAGTAGCCTTTATCTTGTCTTTATGCAATTCTGGCAAGCCATAAACAAAGGTTTTGCCATCGAAAACCTTATCTTTTTTCAATCTAAAATCATTACTTAAATCTATAATTTTTGTTGTTTTAGAAAATGAATTATTATCTAAAAACACAGTTGAATTGCCATGACCTAGACATAAAAACAGAACATCAACTTCAGGGTTAATTGTGTCTGTAAATTTTAAATTTATTGAGCCTTCCATATCTTGATGTATCAAACTAACTTTATTTCCAGCATTAGATGTACTGTACACAAATTTGATTTCAGCTTTTTGATGATGTAACAACAATCTTATCAATTCTCCTGCAGTATAACCTGCTCCTCCAATAATTCCTACTTGTAACATAATTAGCTATTTACTTGTTGATATATTTTATTTTGATTCCCAAGAATTTTGATAAAACCTTTAGCATCATCTGCAGACCAAGCTTTATTTTCTTCACCATAACTTCCAAACTTAGCACTCATTAAGTCGTGTTTTGAAATGATTCCGTCTAAACTAAAGTGATATGGTCTCAAGCTTACAATTACATCTCCAGAAACTTTATCCTGACTACTTTGTAAGAAAGCTTCCATATCTCTCATTACTGGATCTAAATATTGTCCTTCATGTAAATGCATTCCGTAAAAACTTGCTAAATAATCTTTATGTTGCAATTGCCATTTTGTTAGTACATGTTTTTCTAATAAATGGTGTGCTTTTACTGTTATTAAAGCAGCAGCAGCCTCAAAACCAACTCTACCTTTTATACCAACAATAGTATCTCCAACATGGATATCTCTTCCAATAGCATAAGCAGATGCTAGATTATTCAACACCTCAATGTTGATTTCTGGATCGTTTTCAATGCCGTTTATAGCAACCAATTCTCCTTTTAAAAATGTAAGTGTAACCTTTTCTTCTGCTGTATGTTGTAATTGTGATGGATAAGCTTCGCTTGGCAATGGTTTTTCTGAAGTTAAGGTTTCTGCACCTCCAACACTTGTTCCCCAAAGTCCTTTATTAATGGAATATTTTGCCTTATCCCAAGACATATCAATTCCATTACTTTTTAAGTAATCAATCTCTTCTTGCCTAGATAGTTTTTCATCTCTAATAGGTGTGATGATTTTAATGTCTGGTGCTAAGGTTTGAAAAATCATATCAAACCTAACCTGATCATTTCCTGCTCCAGTACTTCCATGTGCAATATATTCTGCTCCAATGCTTTTAGCATATTCAACAATTTCTATTGCTTGAATGATTCGTTCCGCACTTACAGATAATGGATATGTGTTATTCTTTAGTACATTTCCAAATATTAAATACTTAACTACTTTTTGATAGAAGGTTTCTATAGCATCTATATTCTTATACGTTGAAACACCCATTTTATAGGCATTTGATTCTATCTCATTAATTTCTTGCTGTGTAAATCCTCCTGTATTTACACTTACAGCATATACATCGTAGCCTTGTTTAGATAAACTAACTGCGCAATACGAAGTGTCTAAACCTCCACTATATGCTATGACTAATTTTTTCATTTTTTATTCTTTTTAAAAAACATGCTCTGTTTTATATTCTTTAACCTTGTCCAAACTTTTTTATCGTATGTGTGCTTATGTCCTTTTGACTTAGTTTTTTGATTTGGGTCAAACAACATTCCAGTACATAAACACATCATTTGATTTGTTCTTTGTAAAACATCGTAATTTTTGCAGGTCTGACAACCTTTCCAAAATGATTGATCGTCTGTTAATTCTGAAAATGTAACTGGTTTATAACCTAAATCACTATTCATTTTCATGACTGCCAATCCTGTTGTGATACTAAACACTTTTGAATTTGGATACTCATCCCTGGATTGTTTAAAGATGACTTTCTTAATTTTTTTTGCTAACCCTTGACCCCTAAAATCCGGATGTACAATTAGTCCAGAATTAGCAACAAATTTTTCGTGTTCCCAAGATTCTATGTAGCAAAATCCAGCAAAATTTTCTCCATCTAAAGCAATAACAGCATTACCCTTTTCCATTTTTTGAATAATATATTCAGGCGTACGCTTAGCAATTCCAGTACCTCTTACTTGAGCAGCATCTGAAATTGTATCGCAAATTTGTTGAGCGTATATACTATGAGATTTATCTGCAATAATGACCTCCATTATCTTGATGTTTATTATTAATTTAAAATTGAATTGACTCTTTTTGAAAGTAGAACTGGACTCACCTAAAGTTCCATAAATAGAAAAACACCCTTAAGGGCGACGTGGAAAATTGTTTCGTACCATTAATTTGTTATTGTTTAAAATAACTTTGAATTTATTTAAAATATTTTGTGGTGTGTACATGATGAAAAAATAAAAATTACATTATATGGTTTTTGTGCTAAATAGTAGAATTAGCGACGACGATTGCGAAGTGGCAACTCGGGATTAAACCTGTATGTTTTATTTTTCTTTGACTTCATTTGTGTAAATCTATAAATTAATTTGAATTATCAAACCATCGAGACGAAATTTTAATAAAGAATTACGAAATTTTAAATATTTGATATGATAAACTCTTAATAATATAAAATTATTAAGTAGAATAAAATAATATCTATATTTACATATCTACTTTATTATTACAAATATTAATAATATGTAGTTTAAATCCTTAATTTTCTCTCTTTAGAAAGATATTGATGCATCCTAAAAATAATAATTATGAAAACTTTAAATAGAATCATCATAATTTTAAGCTTTATACTATTACTTTCTAGTTGTAGTTCAACTAATAGATTAACTATGTCTGCTATTGAGCCTGCTCATGTGTTTATTCCTTCCGATGTTAAATCAATAGGAATAATAAATAGAAGTTTAGCTTCTGAAGAAAACAAAACATTAGATAAAATAGATCAAATATTATCAGCAGAAGGACTACAATTAGACAATGAAGGAGCAACAAAATTAATTTTATCAGTGAATAATGAATTAACTAGATTAAATAAATTCGACAACATAGAAATTATTGAAGAAATTGAATCTATTAAAAAAGGGTTAGGTATTTTTCCTGCTGAATTACCATGGGAAACAATTGATGATATATGTCTGAAAAATAAAGTTGATATCTTATTCTCATTGGAATTTTTTGACACTGATACCAAAGTCGATTTTCAAACTTTTAAAGGAACTGTATTAAATGATGCTGGAATTAATATTCCAATTCCAAAACATAAAGTTACTTTGAACACGTTAATAAAAAGTGGTTGGCGTATCTATGATCCAAAATCAAAATTATTAATAGATGAATTTATTTCTCAGAATTATGTTACTTCCATAGGCGAAGGAATTAATCCCTTAAAAGCCGTTGAAGCTGTTATAGGAAGAAAAGAAGCTGTTATACAAAATAGTATTAACAGTGGAATTGCATATGTACTTAGAACAGAACCTTTTAAAAAAAGAATAGCTAGAGATTATTATGTGCGAGGGACTAATAATTTTGAAATTGCGAAACGGAAAGCACAAACTGGAGATTGGCAAGGAGCAGCTATTTTATGGAAAAAAGAGCTATCCAATCCTAAAAGAAAAATTGCAGGTAGAGCTTGTTATAACATGGCAATAATAAATGAAATAAATGGTGATTTTGAAAAAGCAATAGAATGGGCTTCAAAAGCATACACTGATTATAAAGACAAAAATGCATTAAGATATATCAACCTTTTAAAATATAGAATAGCTGAGAAATCAGAACTTGAAAGTCAATTATCAAACTAAATCAACCTCAATTTCTATAAAATATAATCTGTACTTATAAAGTTAGATACCTTCTTATCCAATAATTCATTTAAAATAGCATTGTTATACTCATTATCTTTAGACGCAACAAATGTCCTAATTGAAAATGAGCGTAATGCATCATGTACACTTAATGTACTTACAGCTGAATCTTTTCGTCCAGTAAATGGATAAACATCTGGACCTCTCTGACAAGAACTGTTTAAATTAACTCGGCAAACTAAATTTACCAAGGTATCAATTAAAGGAGCTAAGGCTTTAACATTTTTACCAAACAAGCTTACTTGCTGTCCATAATTTGAATCTGCAATATCATCTAATGGTTGACTGATATCTTTAAATGAAACCACTGGAATTACAGGACCAAACTGTTCCTCAACATACACTCTCATATCCTTTGAAACTGGAAATAAAACAGCTGGAAAAATGAAGTTTTCAATAGTTTTTCCTCCTTTTGGATTCAAAATATTTGCGCCTTTTTCCTTAGCATCATCGATTAACTCTTGAATATATTCTGGCTTATCTGGTTCTGGTAATGGTGTTAACTTGGCACCTTCATCCCAAGGATTTCCAAACTTTAATTCATCAACTTTTGCTGAAAATCTTTTATTGAACTCCTCAACAATATCTTCATGCACATAAAGAACTTTTAATGCCGTACAACGTTGACCATTAAATGATAATGTACCTGAAATACATTCGCTAATTGTTAAATCTAAATCTGCATCTGGCAAAACTATCGCAGGGTTTTTTGCTTCAAGTCCTAAAATTAAACGCAACCTATTACTTCTTGGATGCACTTTTTGCAATACCTTGGCAGATTTACTATTCCCTATCAATGCTAGAGCGTCTATTCTACCTGTTTGCATAATTGGTGTTGCTAAAACACGACCTCGACCAAACATAATATTAACAACTCCTTTAGGAAAACTATTTTGAAACGCTTCCATTAATGGTTCAAAAAGTAAAACGCCAAATTTAGCAGGTTTGAAGATTGTTGTATTTCCCATTAATAAAGCAGGTATCAATAAAGCAAAGGTTTCATTTAATGGATAATTGTAAGGCCCTAAACATAGCACAACGCCTAAAGGTCCTCTTCTTATATGCGCATAAATCCCACTATGCTTTTCAAATTTTGCAGCATCTCTATCTATTTTTTTATATTCTTCAATAGTATCGTAAATATAATCTACTGTTCTGTCAAATTCTTTTTGGGAATCAGGAAGATTTTTACCAATTTCCCACATTAATAGCTTTACAACCTCATCACGTTTAGTCTTCATCTGCTCTACAAATTTCTCCATGCAAGCAATTCTGTCTACTACTTTTAAAGTTGGCCAAAGTCCCTGACCTTTATCGTATGCAAGACAAGCTGATTCCAAGGCTTCAATAGCTTCATTTTCTCCTAAATTTGGTACTTTTCCTAAATGGGTTTTCTGGTAATCTTCAGTTGAAGAAATGGTAGAATAAACATCAGCTGTATCACCATTCCATGTTTTTAATTCACCATTAACTAAATATGTTTTCTGGTGGATTAATGAAGTCATTTTATATTGATTTGGTATTTGATAAAACTGATTATTCATGAGTAATTTATTTTAACATTAAGGCTAATATAATTTAATTTTAAATTGATTTTTAACATCTATCTGTATATTTCAACATATTTAAAGTATTTATAATACTTTTTAACAAAAGTCAAAAAATCAATAATTCTAAATCGTTGTAGAGAAATAATAATCCAAGAAAAAAGCTGTATCTAAATCAATAAATACAGCTTTATGTAATTAAAAATTATGTATTAAACTTCTGTTCTTATTGTTTTCATCGCTGTCATTGCTTCACGAAGAATCTTGCCTATCTCTTCAATTGGATGATTTCTTATAACATTATTAACTGCAATTAACTCAACATTATCTACTGCATTTGAAGTAGAAAATGGTTTCCCTATTACATTAGTAGATACTTTTTTCATGAAATCTGTTAATAATGGTTTACAAGCATGATCAAACAAGTAGCAACCATATTCTGCAGTGTCTGAAATAATACGATTCATTTCAAACAGTTTCTTTCTTGCTACAGTATTTGCTATTAATGGTAATTCGTGTAATGACTCGTAATAAGCTGATTCTTCAATAATTCCAGAACCAACCATTGTATCGAATGCTAACTCAACACCTGCTCTAACAAAAGCAACCATTAGTACACCATTATCAAAATACTCTTGCTCTAAAATAGGATCTGAAGTAGCTGTAGTTTTCTCGAAAGCTGTCTCTCCAGTCGCTGCTCTCCACTTTAATAGATTTTCATCGTTATTATCCCAATCTTCCATCATGGTTTTAGAAAAATATCCAGACATAATATCATCCATATGTTTTTCAAATAAAGGTTGCATGATTTCCTTAAGTTCTTCAGATAATTTAAAGGCTTCAATTTTTGCTGGATTTGATAAACGATCCATCATATTAGTAATTCCACCATGCTTTAAAGCCTCAGTAATAGTTTCCCATCCATATTGAATAAGTTTTGTAGCGTAAGCTGGTTCAATACCTTCTTCAACCATTTTATCAAATGATAAAATTGAAGCAGTTTGTAAAACACCACATAAAATGGTTTGTTCTCCCATTAAGTCACTTTTCACCTCAGCAACAAAAGATGATTCTAAAACTCCTGCTCTATGCCCTCCAGTTGCAGCTGCATAAGCTTTTGCTTGAGCCCAACCTTTGCCTTCTGGATCATTTTCTGGATGAACAGCTGTAAGCGTAGGCACTCCAAATCCACGCAAGTATTCTTCTCTTACTTCAGTTCCTGGACATTTAGGTGCTACCATAATTACTGTTAAGTCTTCTCTAATTTGCTTTCCTTCTTCTACAATATTAAAACCATGAGAATATGCAAGTGTTGCACCTTTTTTCATTAGTGGCATAACTACATCTACAACTTTAGAGTGTTGTTTGTCTGGAGTTAAGTTTAGTACTAAATCTGCCGAAGGAATTAATTGCTCGTAGGTTCCAACTTTAAATCCATTTTCATTTGCATTTACAAAAGATGCACGTTTCTCATTTATTGCACTTTCACGTAAAGCGTAAGAGATATCTAAACCAGAATCTCTCATGTTGAGTCCTTGGTTAAGTCCTTGGGCGCCACAACCTACAATCACAATTTTCTTTCCTTCCAAAGCTTTTACATCATCTTGAAATTCTGAAGATTCCATTAATCGACATCTTGATAATTGATCGAGTTTTTGTCCTAGTGAAAGTGTATTAAAATAATTTGCCATTTTTTCTATGTATTTTTTATATAATTTCTTCTAATAATTCTGATATTGCCATTTTTGGCCTTGTAATTGCGATTCGTCCTGAACGCACAAACTGCAATAATCCATAAGGTTTTAATTTTTCGTACATATTATCAATATCTTCTCTAAAGCCTGAAGCTTCAATTACAAAATAACGTTTAGTTATTGCAATAATATGTGCTCTTCTAAATTTCATTCTATCCTGTATTTCTTCATCATATAAATGCTCAGATGATATTTTAAATAATGCAGTTTCATGATAAATAATCTCATCTTCAGTATGATAGTATGCTTTTATTACTTCTATTTGCTTTTCTAGTTGTCCGACGACTTTTCTAATTAAAGTTTTTGGAACAATAACTACAAAAGTAAATCTATGTACATTATCAATTTCAGATTTTGAAACTGTCATGCTTTCTATATTAATATGTCGTTTTAAGAAAATTGCTGATAAGCGATTTAATATTCCAACATTATTTTCAGTATAAACCGAAACTGTAAAATTTTGTTTTTTTTCCATAATTAACTTAGTCTAATATCTGAAACTGTTGCTCCTGACGGGATCATTGGGAACACATTATCTTCCTTTTCAACGCATACTTCTAAAAAGTACGCCTCTTTACTAGCTATCATTTCTGCAACTGCTTCTGCTAATTCCTCACGTTTCGTTACACGTTTAGCATTTAAATAATAGCCCTTTGCAATAGCTACAAAATCTGGGTTTTTCATTTCTGTAGATGCATAACGTTTGTCAAAAAACAATTGTTGCCATTGACGAACCATACCTAAGAAGTCATTATTTAAAACAACAACCTTTACTGCAGTATTAGTCTGAAAAATAGTACCTAATTCTTGAATTGTCATTTGAT
>JABDPN010000113.1 GCA_013042715.1 Flavobacteriaceae bacterium
TTAGAGGTTCTACTTTTAGAAGCCCTGTTTCATTAGTATGAGATAAAGCTAAATAATACTGTGCGACATCACCTCCACCTGTTACATTGAGATTTACTTTTTGATTAAGTGTATAGTCTTTAAATAATTCGTTATACCAATCTACATCTGGATATATATCTGGATTACCACCATTTTTAGTTCCTACAATTTTTTGTATTGAGTATAGTAATGGTGCAGATTGATCTCTTGAACGTAAAGCTCTATTGTAAAGTTCCATATAATCTACTGCGCCTAAAAAGTCATTAATCTGAGATGGACTTGAAAATGAAGATTCATAACGTAATGAAACTTGAGCTTTTCCTTTTTTTCCTTCTTTTGTAGTAACCAATATTACACCATTTGCCCCTCTTGCTCCATAAAGTGACGTTGCAGTTGCATCTTTCATAATCGAAAAAGTTGCAATGTTATCGGGTTCTATTCTTGCTAAATCAGAAGATGTTATTTCTAGACCATCCAATAAAATAAGAGGATTATTCTTATATCCAAATGTAGTTACACCACGTACAAAGAACTCGGCATTGTCTTGTCCAGGTTCACCAGAACGTTGATAAGAAATAATACCAGACATTTGTCCAGCTAATGCATTAGTTAAATTTGTTGAGGGTTGTTTAAGATCAGACACTTTTATTGTTGATACAGATCCTATTACACTACTTTTTTTCTGTTTTGAAAAAGCAACTACTTGTACTTCTTCTAATGTATTTAAATCTTCTATTAAAATTACATTTACAATTTTTTGATCTGCAACAGTTATTTTTTGAGTAACATAACCAATATAAGAAAACACAAGAACAGCATTTTCAGTCTTAATATTAATAACATAATTACCGTCGAAATCTGTTGACGTACCATTTGTAGTTCCTTCAACAAGAACAGTCGCTCCAAGTAATGGTACACCTTTTTCATCAACGACTGTACCTTTGACGATTCCTATTTGAGAATAGCATAAGAAAGTGAAAAGAAGAGAAGTTATTACTAACAATAACCTAAACGAATTCTTTGTGTTTGTAATCATCATAAAAAATGTAAATTCATTAAAGTAAAAGGCTTATATAGTCTAAGCCTCTTACTTTAAAAGTGAATAAAAGGGAAGTTATTTTTTAATAAGTTTTTTAACTTGTCCGTTAATTTCTAGGAAATAAAGCCCATCATAAAGATGTTCAATAGACATTTCATTTGATTCAATTGACAGTTCGTCAATGACTCTGCCATTAATGTCGAATATCCTAATATTTTTTGTTCCAAAAATATTTTTAAAGAAAACTTTATTTTTTGCAGGATTAGGATATAATAATACTTCGTTATTATTAAAATCGTTAACAGATGCGGTACCTTGTAAATAAGGGCCTTTAAAGTCATCTATATAGAATGTTGTATTTGTATTATCTCCACGACCTAAGAATATGAAAATATGGTCAAAATTTACACCATCAGCTAGTAATGATGTATCTAAATATATTGTTTGCCATTGATTAGCGAATATAATTTCTTCGTCTGTTTCATAAAATCCAGTTTGATCCCAATCATCTTTTGCATCAGATAGTTTAAATCTAACTCCCGCTGTAACAGGGGAATATACTTTAAAAGAAAATACATCGTCAAGAGCAGCATTAAATGGTGCGTCTAATTGAAAGTGTATTCTTTCCCATCCACTCCAAGATGCTCCTTTATCCCACTGCATAACAGTGTTAGAGCCATTTACAGGATCAACCGCACTTAAATTAAATGTACCAGCTGGATCACCCATAGATTCGGACACTAAGCATACAGATGTACCATCAAAATTATTATAAACTTGCATCTCTGGCAAAGGGTCGTTTGTTACTGTAAATGTTGCATTAACACCTGAAACTACACCTTCTGTTTCCACATACTCAATCATACCTTCTTTTATTCCATACCAATATGTTGCACCTGAACTTAACATATTATCTGGTAATATTGTTAAAGTATTTTTGCTTGATGATATCGCAGCTGCAAAAGGTACAAGAGCTCCAGAATTATCATTCTCTCTTAATTCTACAATACTGTTTGCATCCGTAATTGCAGAATCATCAATATTTCTAAATTGGAAATTAGAACTAATTGTTATCTTACTATATTGAACAATATCTGTTGCACCATCTGCAGGAATTAATGTATTTGATGCTGCCGGAGGAACATTACTTTTCTCTATGTCGTCAAAATAATATTTATCTCCTGCTACAGAACCCCCAGAAATATCTCCATCAAACCATAGTTGTACACGATTATAATTGGTAGCTGTAATGGCTCCAAAATTTAATGTTAATTGAATCCATTGATTAATTTCATCACTACTAATTTGATATTTAATTTCGTTATTTTCCCAATAATTAGGGTTATTCTGTAATTTAAACGTTACTTCAATTGGTTTATCAGCCCATACTTTTATTCTGAAATATGGGGTTTCAGAGAAGTCAATATTATCAAATGTGCCTTGAGATTCAATTCCAGATGTCCAAGATCCTCCAGGATGTGTAAATTCTCCTACATTTGATGAACCATTTACAGCATCAGGTGCTGGGTTTGAAATTTGTGCAAAACCTGCAGTTCCCCAGCTTTCAAATGGAGTATCTGTGTCAACAGTTTCGTAATCGAAAAGCATGACATTAATATCTCCAACCACTGCTTCTTTAGTAGTAAAACTAGCAGATACTCCCGTTATAGAAGTTCCAGTAGAATAATAAATTGTATTATCTATAATTCCATACCAGTAAGTAGTTAAACCATCAAGATCTGTGTCAGGGTCTATTGTTATTCTATTATTATCGCCATTAATACTTGCTGTAAAAGGTACATCCGCACCATTTATATCACCTACTCTTAACGCTACTTTTCCAGTAAAATCTGTAATTGTTGCAGCTCCTGCATCATAGAATTTGTCATTGGTTGCTATTTCTAAATTTGTTCCAAGAGAAACTTCGGTTGAAGCATTTAGAGGATTGTATTCTAATCCAGGAGACGTATAAAGTTGTGGCCCTTTAATATCATCAAAGAATAAGATATCACTAGTAGTCCATGCTGGGCCATCTACTTTAATTACTATGTTGTTCATCCATATATTAGAAAAACTACTAAAGTCAAAAGTTAATTCTACCCATTGATTAAGTTGAGCTGCACTAATAGAAGCAGTAGCTTCAATATTATTGCCATAATCCGGAGAGTTCTCTAAATGAAAAGTAATTGTAACTTCTTCTAAAGTTAATACGTTCATTTTAAAATAATCAAGTGAAGTAAGATCAAAAGGAGTTGAAAACACACTAGTTGCATTTACAACACCAATACCTATAGTATTATCTTGACCCCAATCAGATGTCCCTGCTGTAAATTGACCAACAAAAGGAGATATATTGTTAGGGTCACTTACGCCTGTAGGGTTTGGTACTTTCATGAAAGTTGCAGAGGTATTCCAACTTTCAAATCCAATGTCTGGATTATTTGTGTCGAAATCGACATGTGTTACTTCTTGACTAAACATGAAGCTTGTTGATAAAAGGGCAATTAAAAGTAAAAATCGTTTCATAATAAAAATTTTGTTAGTTGTGGTTATTATGATTCAAATTTCTAACTTATATAAAAAGAAGGCAAAAAAGGAAGGTCTACTTAATCTAGTCAACTAAAAAACATACCTCTACAAAAACTCTACAATTCATCTTAATTAATTGATATACAGTATTATTTTGTATGCTTTAAAATTTTTGGATGTAATTTACTAAGTTTTCTTCTGGATCTAGCAGTAGTTTTTTTCTAAGACGATAACGTCCTTGTTCCACACTGCTAATTGCGATATTCATTAAAGAGGCAATTTCTTTTGATGATAAATTTAGCTTCAAATAAGCACTTAATTTAATATCATTAGAAGATAAGTTAGGGTGTTTTCCTCTTAAATTTTCGAAAAATTGTACATGAGCATTTCTAAAATGTAACTCAAAAGCCAACCAATCTTCTTTGTCTACAAGATGATTGTTTATCTTCCTTAACAAATTATTTATTGGAGAGTGAAGTGCATTATTCAGTACATTTTTATCAATTTCTTTAATCTCTTTTTTTAAGTCATGAAGAAGTTCATTTTTCTTCACATTGTTTAAAGTAGAATAAGCCAATTCTGAATTTTTTTTGTTGATTTCTAGCTGCATGTTTTCTTCTTTAAGAATCAACATTTGTTTTTCAGATTCAAGCTTTTCTAATTCAAACTTTTCAATTTGTCGTTTTCTTTTCTTTTCTTCCTCTTCTTTTATTTCAATAAGATGCTTTTTGTTTTTACGTTTAAAGTAAATACTATAAGCAATATTAACTATTATAAATATGATGAAGTAAACCAGAAAAGCGAGTTTACTAAAATACCATGGATATTTAATGTAAAATTCTTTACTAAGTTCTTCATATCCATTTTCATTATCTCCTCTAACTCTAATATTTAGGTTATAATTACCGGATGGTAAACTTGGAAAATTAAGTTCTGTACTATAATTCCATTTAGACCATTCATTGTTTATTCCTTCTAATTTATACTGTACTTGTTTTGAGTTTCCAATTGGAGTTTTTGGTAATGCAATCCCAATTTTTAAATAATTATTCCTTTTAGGTATTATTAACTTATCTTCACTATATAATGGAGCATTAATGGTATCAGTAGTACTTATTAGCCTAACATATTTAAATATAAGATTAGATTTATTAGAAGGAACATTTTTTTTTATTCTATGAAAAATAATCCCATTAGCTATTCCTATTCCATATAATGAATCCTGTAATTCATTAAATTTATTAAAATCTTGAAGGTGATTATTTCTTACAGAATAAAAAGGCTCTCTAATATTTTTGAAATCATTTCCATCTCTTATTATATATCCTATTGAATTAGGTGACGAATACCAAAAAATATTATCATTTTGTTTTATAACATTTAAATTTCTTTCTTCCTTAAATAATTCTGTAGCATATTTAGATTCTACAAAATTATTATCTAAAGCATCATAATTAAAAAAACCTTTAGGATTAAAAAATACTAGCTCATCATCTATTTTACTTAAATATGCGTAAGTTGCTATACTACTGTTTTTTTTTCCATAGAACTCTATTTCTTTTAAATTCAGTCCATCTTCATCTAATCTCAATCGATAATAACCTTTACTAGGATGTGCAACCCACATCTGTCCAAACTTATCAAATTCTATAAAGCGAGAAGATTCACCATATGCTTCTAATTTCTTTTTAAAAGTCCATTTATCATTTTCTTTTGTAAAGACTGCTATACCTGAATAAAACCCTACATAAAGTATATTTTCTAGTTTAGGGTGTTTTATATACCTCCAAGCTCCACCTTCAAGATGTATTACATCTGTTTTTCTGTTGTTAACTTCATATAAGCCTTTATGGGATCCAACCAATATTTGGTTGTCAATTTTTTGAATTTCCCAAATTTGTTCTAAATCTTTATTAATAAGTACAGGATCTGAAAAAGGGTCTGAAATATCTTTATAAAATAAGCCTTGATTAGTTCCTAAGTACAATGTTTTTCCATCAAGACAACTTGCATAAACAGTACCAAAAGCACCTCTAGTATCTATTAAAAAAGTATTACTTCCATTTACTTGTAAATAACTAATCCCATCTGGAAGACCTAACCAAACATTGTCATTTAAGTCAGCATATACATTATTCACTGTATTATTTAAAATACCATGACTTTTATCTATATGTAAAATAGTTTCACCTTCTTCATTTATAATATATACTCCATTTCTTCTTGTACCTAATATTATTTTATCTGAACCATACTCTTTTACATCATTAACTAAATATTGTTCAATTTCATTGTTAATTTCAAATTTTGATTTTTTGAGATTACCATCATTCCATAGCCAAATACCTTCATTTTTTGTAAAAATCAAAAGTTCATTTT
This sequence comes from Flavobacteriaceae bacterium, assembly GCA_013042715.1. Classification (GTDB taxonomy): domain Bacteria; phylum Bacteroidota; class Bacteroidia; order Flavobacteriales; family Flavobacteriaceae; genus Site-B15. The sequence goes on from JABDPN010000113.1 coordinate 5,969, forward strand.
CACTCTTTACCTTAACACCAATAATGTTAAGCTCTATTTTATCTGTACCAGAAATTAATATTTGTTCTTTTTCTTTAATTTCAAAAAGACCAAGTCCAGTATCTTGAATAAAAATTCTATTTTTAGAAGAAAACATTAAATTATAACCCTTTTGTGCTACAATTAAATCTAATTCTCCAGACAATGGGTTATAAATAAATATTTGCTGAAATGTTTGGAATAATATTTTATTTCCTGATTCTTTGATTCTCCAAAAAACAGGTAATAATGGTGATTGTTCTGTAGGTTCTTTAAAAAATAAGCTATTATAAACTAGGTTACCATCTGCATTTCTTGACCAATATCCAAATGATCCGTGTCCAGAAGTATAAATATGTTGATCATCCTTATATAATACAGCTCGAAGATCTGATTCATTATCTGAAACATATTTTTTCCAATTTACTCCATCAAACTCTATTAAGCCATCTGAAGTTGCAAAAAACAATTCTCCATTTTCACTTTGAGATGTGTCAAAAAGTGTTAGATTAAAATCTGTTTCCTCTTTACTGAAGTTTTTAATTAATGGTATGCCAGGGATTTCACTATTTTGTCCTAATACAGGATAAATAATAAACATTATTATTAAATATATAATTTGTTTCCTGAACATTATATTAGATAAGATTGGATTTGCAATTTTTACAGAATATAAAAATAACAATATAATATTACAATTAACATAAGTTTTAAATTATGAAAAACTTGATACAACTTAAGTTTAATATGTTATATCTTTATTATTTTAATCTAAATAAAAAGCCTCTATCTTAATAAGATAAAGGCTTTTGTACTGAAGGCGGGACTTGAACCCGCACGGGCATTACTACCCATTGGATTTTAAGTCCAACGTGTCTACCAATTCCACCACTTCAGCATGCTTCGACATGCTCAGCACATCGCTTGGTATATTTAAAGTGCAGAGCGAAAGACGGGATTTGAACCCGCGACCCTCACCTTGGCAAGGTGATGCTCTACCCCTGAGCTACTTTCGCAGTTGTTAAATGAACATGCAATCTCATGATTGCGGATGCAAATTTAATACATTTATAATAATAGCAAAGGGAAATTTACAAAAAAAATACTTTTATGCTCTTTTCTTTTTTTGAAGCATTCGTTTTATTTCGTTAAGCTTCATCAACGCTTCAACAGGAGTTAAAGTATCTATATCAATATGAATGATTTCATCTTTTATCTCTTCCAATAAAGGATCATCCAAGTTAAAGAAACTCAACTGCATCTCATCACTAATAGATTTTACCTTATCAGTTAATTCTTCGCTTGAATGTGATTTTTCGAGTCGTTTTAAAATCTTATTAGCACGATGGATAACTTGTTTAGGCATTCCAGCCATTTTAGCAACATGGATGCCGAAACTGTGATGACTTCCACCTTCTACCAGTTTTCTAATAAAAAGTACATTGTCCTTTAACTCTTTTACAGAAACATTATAGTTTTTTATTCGTTCAAACGTTTCTGTCATTTCATTGAGTTCGTGATAATGTGTTGCAAATAATGTTTTTGCTTTTGATGGATGTTCATGTAAATACTCACTTATAGCCCAAGCTATAGAAATACCATCATACGTACTTGTTCCACGTCCTATTTCATCTAGTAATACCAAACTTCGTTCTGAAATATTGTTAAGTATAGAAGCTGTTTCATTCATCTCGACCATAAAGGTAGATTCACCCATGGAAATATTATCACTCGCACCTACTCTAGTAAAAATCTTATCTACTAATCCAATTCTTGCATGTTTTGCTGGCACAAAACTTCCTATTTGAGCTAGCAGAACAATTAAAGCTGTCTGACGTAAAATTGCCGATTTACCAGACATATTTGGTCCAGTAATCATTATAATTTGCTGTGTAACTCTATCTAAAAATAAATCGTTAGCTACATAACTTTCTCCAAAAGGCAAATGCTTTTCAATAACTGGATGTCTTCCATCTTTAATATCTAAATCAAAAGAATCATCTATTTCTGGATAGGTATAATTATTTTGCTTTGCTAATTCTGTGAAACCACATAAACAATCTAAATGACCAACTAGTTGCGCATTTTGCTGAACTGGTTTTATATACGCACTCATCCATTGCACTAATTCTGAAAATAGTTGTTGTTCTATAGCTAAAATGCGTTCTTCTGCACCTAATATTTTTGCTTCATATTCTTTAAGTTCTTCAGTAATATAACGTTCTGCACTCACTAAGGTTTGCTTACGTATCCATTCTTCTGGAACTTTATCTCTATGTGTATTTCTTACCTCAATATAATATCCAAAAACATTATTCGATGCTATTTTTAAAGAGGTAATTCCTGTACGTTCACTTTCGCGTTCTAACATTTTATCCAGATAATCTTTACCTGAAAATGCTAAACCTCGAAGTTCTTTTAATTCTGAAGAAAATTCAGATGAAATAGAATTTCCTTTTAAAATATTTACAGGAGCATCTTCGTTAAGCGTTTCCTTAATTTTATTACGAAGTATATCGCAACTTTGGATATTATCTCCTATTACTTTTAGCGCTTCATTATCACAATGAGTTGCCAATGCTTTAATAGGTACAATGGCTTCGAGTGAATTTTTAAGCTGAACTACTTCACGTGGACTTACTTTTCCTGTTGCAACTTTAGAAATTAAACGTTCAATATCTCCAATATGCCTAGTGTGATTTTGAATTTTATGAAGTGTTTCGTCGTTGTCCAACAAATACTGAACCACTTCATGTCTGCTTTTTATCTTCTCAACATTTTTAAGAGGTAATGCCAACCAACGCTTAAGCATACGTCCTCCCATTGGAGAAATAGTTTTATCTATAACATTTAGTAGCGTAACTGCATTAAAATTAGTGGACGTATACAATTCTAGATTTCTAATGGTAAATTTATCCATCCAAACATATTCGTCTTCTGCAATTCTATGTATTGCAGTAATATGCTGCAATTTATGATGCTGTGTTTCGTCTAGATAATGTATTATAGCTCCAGAAGCTACAATACCTTCATACAAGTCTTCAATTCCGAAACCTTTTAACGATAATGTATCAAAATGTTTTTTTAAAGTCTCGTTTGCATAATCATCCTGATAGACCCAATCTTCTAAATAAAATGTATGAAAATCGTTTCCAAAAGTTTCAGTGAACTGCTTGCGTTCTTGTTTAGATACTAAAACTTCACTAGGATTAAAATTCTGAAGTAATTTATCTATATACTCTGCATTACCTTGTGAGGTTAAAAA
>JABDPN010000157.1 GCA_013042715.1 Flavobacteriaceae bacterium
TGTAGCATTTGAATTGAAATACTCGAAAGTTTTATTCATCAATCCCAATCCAAAATGATGCATAGCTCTGCTTGATCGGTAGATCATGGTCAACGTTTTACTAGTTTTCTCAATAACTTCAAACGAAGGTAACTCAGCATCCGGATAAATTTTTCTAACCTCAACATGAATATGATTCTCAATAGAAGACAGCATTTGAATTGGATCCTTGTAAGATTCAATTAAACCTGGATAGCTGGATCTCAAAACGCCGAATAAATGTTCTCCATAAACCAATAGCAAATCGTCAACTGATATTTTAGTCTTTACACTCAAATTATTCAACAATTGGAGCATTTCTGAGAATTCATAGGTTCCAATAGAGGTATAAACACCATTTGTTTTTAAATCTGACTTTTCAATGATTTCATCAACTGTTTCCAAGCCAAATTTATCTTCAACTAATTCTAAAAACTCTGTAAAAACAATTCCTTTCATTATATTCTTATTAATTCATTACTACTCCAATAATTTAGCATTTTTTCAATTTTAGAAACATAATCTTCGTATTTTAATGGTTTAAGCAGATATCCGGCAATACCTATTTTATAGCATTCCAAAACATCTTTATGGTTTTTTGATGTTGTAAGTACCACTGTTGGAATATACTTTAAAACATCATCATTTTTTAAAATCCTTAAAAATTCAATCCCATTAACTTTTGGCATGTTTAAATCTAATAAAATAATGTCAGGTAAATTATCTTTTTTATTTAAAAAATCTAAGGCTTCTTTTCCATTCTTTGCCTCAATTATTTTGTGTTTTAGTTTTAATGAACTAATAGTTCTGTTTAATTTCATTAACTCTATCATATCATCTTCAATAACGAGAATATCAAGGGATTTGTTCATGTTACATTTTTTTGTTGTATTAAGTTTTAAAAATAGCGCTTATCGAACAGATTAAAAAAGGGTATCGTTTAATTAAAAAAAAGTGTAGACGAATAGCATTTTAGTGTAGACGAATGGTTTTTTTAATAAGACCAATTTAGTTTTTGATATTCTTAAAAATTTTAATTTAATTGTTTACGCATTTTTTTTGTCATCCCTTTTACAACCATATCGTAGCTATGGTCTATAAGTTCTAACACAAATTTGTTTGTTAGTTCTCCATTATTAAGTTTAACTGTATTCCAATGTTTATTACTCACGTATGGACCCGCATAAATACTTTCGTATTGTTCACGTAATTCTATTGTATAATCTGGATTACATTTAACCATCATGGATGGTTCGTCGTTTTCCCATTTTTCTAAGGGGAATAATGCAAACATCTTACCTAAAACTTTAAAAACAAGTGTATGTTGGTCAAAAGGAAAGGCTTCCGTAGCTTTATTCTTTGATAAACAATAGTCTCTTAATTCTTCAATATTCATTCTAGTTTCTTTGCAGGCTTATCTTCAATTTTAAGAGTTGAATAATCAAGTTTCCATCCTATAGTCTGGACAATATTCTCGATTAATAAAATGGCTTCAAGCGCTTCTTTCTGTGCTGCTTGATATAAACCGCTTTCTGGGATTTTATCTTTAATATGAAGTTTTGCTTCCTCATGCAGTTCTGTTAAATCTGTCGCATCGAATTTATTGAAATATCCATCTTTTTTATCGTAATAATTTAAGCTTGTTTCAATAGATAATATTTCAGCCTGAGGGAATTCATGCATTATTATCGTTTTTGATTGGGTGTTTGCATTTAGCTTTATTTTTGATAAATCAAATCCAACATGTGCCTTGGCGTTTACAACTATCAAGGCTTTCTTTTTACTAGTTATCAGTTTTAAAAATTTTTGTTTTACATCTTGATAGTGGTAAATATCCGCAAAATCACCTTCAACAGTTATAAACTTACATACTCTTTTTATTTTGTCTAGCAATATTACAGATTGAGAGTTTGATAATCTTTGTGATTGCTTGTATTTTATATAGTTAATTACACCAACTGTAATCAAAACTCCTATTATTAGTCCTAATATTACTTCCATACTATTCGTAAAGTTTATATAAAATTGGTTTGCTTGGAGAAGCATCATTCTCAAAAGGTGCAATCTGCAAATTGAGAATATATTTACCATCTTCTACTGAATTTGGTACGTATATTAATTCCGTAATGGTTGCCTCTGTTCTTATCTTTCCACTCGTATTCCAAAAAGCATTGTGAGCGAGCAATAACCCATCATCTCTTTCTCTATCTAAACTTGGTAAATCAATAAGAATATGCTTAACATTTTTATTTTTTAAATAGATTGCTGCTTCTTCCAATAAATATGGAGGGTTTGTATTAGAATATTGTGCAGAAAATTTTTCTTTTGTATTTGGTAGTGTTCTTATTACTATCGCTTCGCGTTTTTTATTACCAATTGCATAGCGTAATTGTTTTGCTGAAATCACAAAATCTTCACCTTTTTTTTCTGGTACAACTGTAATGACTTCTGCTACAAAAAAGAATTGTTTTAAGCATTGATTAATGCTATAAGTCTTCTCAGTAATATGGCCAACACACTCTGTATGTGTACCATGTCCATGTGGATTAAAATAGATATTGTTAAAATTTACATCCGCACCTTGCGCAACACTTCCAATCCAATCATCAGTTTTTACAGGTTCAATTCTTGGTTCATCAAGATACCAAGCGTTTACATTTTGTTTTTCTGCTCTTAGAGGAATAGACAAATCTAATGGTTGGTCTATATAAATTGCGTAAGTTCTACTATTAACGTTTATTACTGCTTTCATTTGGGTTAATGTTTCTCGATAATCGAGATTTGAATGTTCCGAAGCTTGCTTCGAATTTTTAAGTTATCTTCTTTTTAATGCCTTGTGAGCTTACTCCAAGGTGATTTATAGGTAAATTTACTAAATTTATAATCAATGAAATGGCTAGCTAAAGATTTTAATATCGGATTTTATTTCGCTTTAACTCCACTATTAATAACATTGCTTAGTTC
>JABDPN010000158.1 GCA_013042715.1 Flavobacteriaceae bacterium
CCTTTATCAACTTCTACATCATAGTTTTTATGAATGCCTTGCAATCGTTTTATCATTGCAGATCGATTTTTGTCCAATGTTTCAGGATCTTTTTTAATTGAAGTCTCCATTTGATATAACCTATACATCATATGCATCAATTCATTATTAACAATAAATAACTCAATGAAATTACGACGTTTACTACTTGTGTATGAATACTTGTTATATAGCTTATCAAACTCAGGTAATATGTAACCATACTTGTCTTCTAAACCTTGTTTTTTTAATTCGGAAGTGAATTGTTTTTCAAGTTCTTTTCTATGAGCTATGGCATTACTTTTTTCAATTCCTAAGTTTTCTCCAATCCACTTTTTCCAGTAGTTTGCAATTCTTGCTTGTTTAGAAGCATATTTAATTCGTACTTCATCATCAGTTTTCATTTTAGCATTAATAGATTTTAAAGCTGCTTCTCTTATGGCAATATTACTTGGGTTAAATTCCTTTGTTATATGCTCTAAAGCTACAGCAGGAAGATATTCGTTTGTACTTCCTGGGAAACCAAATACCATTGTGAAATCTCCTTCTTCAACGCCATCAAGAGAAACAGGTAAATGGTGTTTAGGACTATAAGGAACATTGTCTTTAGAGTATTCTGCAGGACGATTATTCTTGTCTGCATAAATTCTAAAAAGTGTAAAATCTCCTGTATGTCTTGGGAATATCCAATTATCAGTATCACTACCAAATTTTCCAATGCTTGCTGGAGGTGCTCCAACCAAACGAACATCGTTATAACGCTCAGTTACAAATAAGAAATACTGATTACCTTTATAAAAAGCTTTTACTTTAGTGTCTTGCCATTTCTCTTTTTTAGTAACTTTTTGCAAAGCATTACTGTTCTTGTCAATTTTAGATTGCTTTTCTTTTTCAGTCATACTATCTATTACATCTTCTAAAACTTGAGTAGTAACATCTTCAATTCTTACAATAAACTCTACAAATAAACCTTCGTTTGGTAATTCTTCTTCCAAAGACATTGCCCAAAAGCCATTCTTTATGTAATCGTTTTCTAATGATGAATGCGATTGAATTTGCCCAAATCCACAATGATGGTTAGTTAATAATAAACCTTTTGAAGAAATTACTTCACTTGTACAACCTCCATTAAAATGTCCAATGGCATCTTTTAGACTAGAATTGTTTACATCATAAATATCTTTTGCAGTTAACTTGCTTCCAAGCGTATGCATTTCGTCTTCATTCATCCCTTCTAATAATGAAGGAATCCACATGCCACCTTGCATGGAACTAATATCAACTTCTTCAATTAAAGGAGTGGTAGTTTCTTTAGTATCTGTTGCTGTTACAGTATCTAAAGTTTTACATGAAATAAAGAAAAAAGTAACTATAATTAATAAATATAATTTTGAGTATCTCATATCGAATAAAATTTATCTTCCAAAGATAAAAAACCCTATACTATTTTGATAGATTTTTAGTACTTTAATACAAGTTTTAACGCGATATTACAATATGAAATTAGAGTCAAAATTACCAAATCTTGAAACCACCATTTTTGCAGTCATGAGTGCTATGGCAAATCAGTACAATGCCATTAACTTATCTCAAGGTTATCCTAATTTTAAGAGCGACGAAATGCTAATGGATTTGGTGCATCAAGCAATGTTGTCTGGTTATAACCAATATGCGGCAATGCCTGGAGCTATGGAATTAAGACGAGCAATTTCTAAAAAGTTTGAAAGACTTTATGGATCATCGTATCATCCAGAATCTGAAATTACTGTTACAGCAGGTGCAACTCAAGCTATTTACACAGCAATTACTGCAATAGTAAAGCAAAACGATGAGGTTATAGTTTTTAGACCTGCTTACGATTGTTATGTTCCTACAATAGAACTTAATGGTGGAAAGGCTATCTCAATTCAACTATCTAAACCTGATTACACAATTAATTGGGTTGAGGTAAAAGCAGCCATAACACCTAAAACAAAAATGATTATTGTAAACACGCCACACAATCCAAGTGGTACAGTGTTTTCTAAACAGGATATGTTAGCATTAGAGAAATTAACAAAAGGAACTGATATTATTGTTTTAAGTGATGAGGTTTATGAACACTTAATCTATGATAGCGTACAGCATCAAAGTGCATGTTTGTTTCCAGATTTAAAATCCAGAAGTTTTATAACAGCCTCATTTGGTAAAACATTTCATAATACTGGATGGAAAATGGGTTATTGTTGTGCGCCAAAAGCATTGATGGAAGAGTTTATTAAAGTGCATCAGTTTAATGTTTTTAGTGTTAATCATCCTATGCAAATAGCACTTGCAAAGTATCTTGAAGATGAAAATAATTACCTGCAATTATCAGAGTTTTATCAAAAAAAGAGAGACTTGTTTTTAAGCCTGATGAAAAACTCTAGGTTTAAGTTTAAACCTTCTAAGGGTTCCTATTTTCAGGCAGCAGATTATTCAGAAATTTCACAGGATAACGATTTAGAATTTGTAACATGGTTAACTCAAAAAAAAGGTGTTGCAGCAATACCAATTTCAGCTTTTAATTTGAATAAGAAAGATGAAAAAATGATACGATTTTGTTTTGCTAAAACAGATGATACATTAACTCAAGCAGCACAGATACTATGTGAGCTTTAAAAGCAGTACTTTTACATTATGAAGGAGAAGTTAAATATATCTTATATTCAAGCTGATTTAGTTTGGGGAAATCCCAAAGCAAATAGATTGCAATTTCAAGATAAAATAAGGTCTGTTAAGCAACAAGTAGACTTGTTTGTTTTACCAGAGATGTTTACAACAGGCTTTACCATGCATCCAAAATATGTTGCTGAAAAAATGAATGGAGATACCATTAATTGGATGCAAAAAATAGCTAATGAAGTTAAAGCAGCAATTTGTGGAAGTTTAATTATAGAGGAAAATAATAGTCATTACAACAGATTTGTTTTTGTTGAACAGAATGGTAAAATATCGACATATAACAAAAGACATACATTTACTTTAGCGGGTGAGCATCAAGTCTATACTGCGGGAACAGAAAAAATAATAATAGACTTTAAAGGGTGGAAAATTTGTCCTTTGGTATGTTATGATTTACGTTTTCCTGTTTGGGCAAGAAATGTTGAAGATTATGACCTTTTAATTTATGTGGCGAATTGGCCAAAACCAAGAATAAGTGCCTGGGATACGCTTTTAAAAGCTCGAGCAATAGAGAATATGACGTATTGTATTGGTGTAAATAGAGTTGGTAAAGACATAAATGGACATCAATACACTGGACATTCTGTGGTTTTAGATGGTCTAGGAGAATCGTTAACTTCTATAAGTGAAAACGAACAGATTAAAGTTGTAGAACTCAACAAAAACCATATTGAAACCATAAGAAAAAAACTAAAGTTTTTAGACGATAAAGAGGTATTTAATCTAATAGTGTAAACTCTTCAATTAAATCCCATCCAGCTCTAACTTCTAAAACAACTGGATAGTAACTAACGCGTTCTGGTTTACGTTTTAAAAGGAAATTTCCTGTGTTGTACTTTTTATTGTTGTTAGAATCAAACACGACTCGTAATGTATACTTTCCAGGGTTGATATACCTTAAATCTACTAGGCGTTGCTCATTTATAAATTGTTCGTATTTAGCATCGCCTTTAGTGTCAACTAACTGAACAATTAAAGGATACACCGCGTTTTGTAAAGTTAATCTAATATTACCATAAGCATCTTTACTTTTAGTATTTAATGTATAGGATAATGTGTCGTTTGTGTTTTCAAAAAAGTCTGTGATTGCACCAGGATAGAGCATTAATCTGTAACGTTCTTCTTCTTCTTTTTCGAAATTAAACTTAAAGCTATTAGTTATAGTATCAAGCTTTGAAGTATAATCAATTTCCAGAGAATCTTTATTAAATAATTCAATTTTACTTTTATCAATTTTGGTTAACGGAATATTACCTTGAATATTAAATTCTTCGGAATAAGAAATGTTACCTTTTGGAAAAGCCTTGAATATTAAAGAATCCTGTTTTTGATCTCTAATTTTTACTACTAAAGTATCCTTTGTGTTGTTTTTAGAAACAGTAAATACTAATGAATCACTTTTTATAGGAGGTTTGTAAAAATAGTACAACGAATCACTTTCTGTATCTGGTAATCTTGTATAGATGAAATCTTCAGGAGTATTTGATAATATATCAATTTCTACATCTTTATTAGAGCCTTCAAGACCAAAGGCGATGGCATTATTAGAACGTTGTTTTGCTCTTAAAATTTTAAAGTCTAATTCTTCTTTAAACAAATTAAGTTCATATACTTTGGTAGTATCTGTTGAAACTTCAATAAAATCATCCAAAAAGCCAATTTTATCTTCATCTTGGTCATAAATGTAATTACTACTTTCATCCTTTAATGCTATCATTAAGTATTTGCCTTCTTTAATATTTTCCAGTTTAAAAGTATTAGTAGAATCTAATGTGTTTGTAATATATTTAGGCTTCTCTTTATATATAATGGAGTCTGTAAAAGTAGAATCCACATCGTAAAGTAAAATAGAAACAAACTCTTCAGTTTTTTTATCTAACGCATCTTTTACAGAACCTCTTACAACTAAAGAATCGATATATGTTCCAGTTGAAAATACATATTTGTAAAATGGATAAGGATTACTTTCGTTATTATCTACAATACTTTCTCCGAAATTAAAAGCATAAGTGGTGTTTGGCTGAAGTGTGTCAAAAATTTTAATAGTTATGTATTTACTAGCAGATCCTAAAGGAGTAATTTCTGGCATTGGATCCATTGGAGGTGAAATAATTAAATTCTTTTGTAGGTCTTTAACTTTAATGTATTCATCAAAATAGATTTTTATCTCTTTTTCATTGAATTCTGTCGAAAAATTTTCAGGTTCAGATTTAATAATAACTGGTGGATCTTCATCTTTTGGACCTCCTTGTGGTGTGCCTCTATTAGCACAATTTAATACTACTAAACCAATAAGAGCAGCAAGAATAAAATTAGATAATATTTTTTTCATCAATAATTAATACCAGATTTTGCACAAAGAAACAACATAATTTATAACTAATGAAAAATTGATTATGCAATTGCCATAGTAGCAACACTTATTTTTATGTCTTTATTAAATTTGTGATTAAGCAAAACATTTGCACAAGATTCTATAGTTGCTCCAGTAGTAATAATATCGTCTACCAATAAAATGTGTTTGCCTTTTAATTCTTCTGAATGTTTCAAATTAAACATAGCTTTAGAATCATCCCAACGAGAAAAACGTGTTTTAAAAACTTGTGTTTTTGTTGGTATGGTTTTTACAAGAATATAATCTACATATAATGCATCCAATTGATTAGCTATTTCTTGTGCAAATTTTGCAACCTGATTGTAACCTCTTTTACGTTGTCTAGATTTGTGTAAGGGCACTGGAATCACTAAGTCTATATCTTTAAATTTTGAAGAGTTCTTAAGTTCATAACCAAGCCATTGACCTAATATTTTGCCAATTTCTTCGTGACCTCTATATTTTAAATTATGTAATAGTTGCTGAACCATTCCTTTTTTCTGAAACCAAAAAAGTGATGTTGCATGAATAATTTTAATGCGACCAAAAAACACTTTTTCAACTTGATTATTATCCTCTAGATGATAATTGGTAACAGGAAGTTCATGCCTGCATACTGTGCAAATTCCATTTTCATTATCTGTTAATACATTGTTACATGCGTAACAAATTTTTGGGTAAAAAAGATTAATTAAGCTTTTAAACATTTGCAATAAATATGTGTTAAAAATAACACATCCATTTTAATACACCCAAATCCAATAAATTTTTAAAAAGCAGAGGTGTTGTTTGCAGTGGTTTTTTATTTTTGCACCATGGCAAATCAAGATGATAAGTTTAAAAAAGTAATATCGCATGCTAAGGAATATGGTTATGTATTTCAAAGTAGCGAAATTTATGATGGTTTAAGTGCGGTTTACGACTATGCTCAAAATGGAGTAGAACTAAAAAAGAATATTCGTGACTATTGGTGGAAAGCAATGGTTCAAATGAACGAAAACATAGTTGGTTTAGATGCAGCAATTTTTATGCATCCAACAACATGGAAAGCTTCGGGTCACTTAGATGCATTTAACGATCCATTAATAGATAATAAAGATTCAAAAAAGCGTTACAGAGCAGATGTTTTAGTAGAAGATTATGTAGGTAAACTAGATGCTAAAATTGAAAAAGAAGTAAAAAAAGCTTC